>CAZCPP010000473.1:0-3145 GCA_964500655.1 uncultured Anaerolineaceae bacterium
TTTTTTTTCAAAGGCATCTCCTTGACCGATTCGGCGGCGTAGAATCCGGGTGATACTAATTGTGTGGGAACATAGTTTCTCGTGTCCCCATATAAAAGATTGCTCAACTTTGCTGATCTGGGCCAACCAAATCAGCTACAACCTCATCCAGCTCTAATTGTTGTCCACGTTCCAGAGCTGCCGAATAGACATCCGGGGCGAGTTTCACCTCTAGTTCGGCAAGCAAGCCCTTCGCGCTGTCTCTGATGCTGCCTTCCAACATCCTGTACAGTTGGCTGGCGGGATGTCCAATTACCAACGCCAGCAGTTCGACGGCCCCCTCTGGATTTTCCCGGGCTGTCTGCAGGCGGGCAAATTCGTAAATGAGATTGACAATATCCCGGACAAAACCGATTTCCTTTGTGATCGTGAAACTCTGAAGCAGAAATTTTTCGGCTTCTGTGAGCTTACCCATGGATAAGGCCACCTTACCCAGGTATTTGCTCGCATTCTGTATCGCAAAGTAAAAACCGGTTTCCTGCGAAATTTTCAAACAGCGCAGGTAAAATTCTCTAGCTTCATCAAGCTCACCAAGAGCCAAAGCCGCATGCCCCAGAACGATTAAGGGCATTGTTGAACCAATCACATCTCCGATTTCTTCATAAAGATTCAAATTGGTCTCTGCCAGTTGCTTGGCCTCAGCGTAGTCCTCCTGTATCATGGCAGCCATACTCTGGCCGAACAATGTAAAAGCCAACGGCCACTTATCTTCAAGTTCAGTGGCAATTTCGACCATTTTGTTTATTGCTTGGATCTCCTCTGTATACCGGTAGAGAAAATAAGCGTTCACAGCCAGGCTGTCATATGCAAACACCAATGCCTCAGGATGGTTGCACTGCTCCAGGATTGCCACACTTTCTTTAGCTATTTCATATCCTTGTTTTGCAAGGTCTAACCAGGCCATGAAATAGCTCTGGTATGCCATTGCCAAAGCCCTTACGGCTACAGATTCCTCGTCGTCATCTCCTTGTAGTGTCAAAGCAGCCTCTGCGAACAACTCCATACCTGCGTGGTTCCACCATCGAATCCAGTGAAAGTGCCAGAGGCCGTTGATAAACATCCACAGCTGTGGGGTATTTTTCTGATCCAGATAGTATTGCCAGGCCCCACGTACATTCTCAATATCAGCTTCGATCTCAGCCAGTGCCAGTATTTGCCTCTTGCCTTTGAGATCTTGCCTACCCCGTCGCATAAACTCTGCATAGTAGGCAGCGTGCGCTTCTTGAGCAGTAGTGCTGCCCCCCGGTGTTTTCTCAAGCCATTCTTGAGCATATTGTCGCAGCAGTTCATGCACTTCTAGGCGGCCAGAGTCTGGATCGTGGCTCAGGAAAGATTTGTCCGCTAACCCTGCCAGTTGCTGGAGCGAGGCTCCCGCGACCTGTTGAGCTGCTTCACGTGTAAAACCGCCTCGAAAAACCGAGATGCAGATGAATATCTCCTGCTCAGCCTGATCCAACAGCGACCAGGAATGATCGAAAACAGCACGAACACTGCGATGACGCGCTGGAGCATCACGTACTTCGCTTGCAAGGATGTCAAGGTCCTTTTTAAGTTCCTCGGCAATTTCATTCACATTTAAGATGTGGAGCCAGGCCGCTGCCAACTCGATTGCCAGCGGCATCCCCCCCACGATCTGACAGATATTTGTAATTTGTCCCAGTTCGTCGAGAGAAGGGTCAAACCCAGGGCGAACCTTGTTGGCGCTCTGTACGAATAAGGTGATGGCATCATAACTTAGGGGATCTTCTGACCCTACCTGACCAGGGATATCCATTCCCCCAATATTGAGATTTGTCTCGCTTTGTAAATTAAGCCTTTCACGAGAGGAAGCCAGAATCTTCACTGCAGGAGCGGCCTGGAGAATCTCGCTGACGATACCCACGCCGTCTAACAAGTGCTCAAAATTATCCATCACCAGCAGAAGCTGCCTTTTCTGCAGATAGCGGAGCAATTGGTGTTGTGGGTCTTCATGCGTTGCGATGGGGAATTTCACTGTCTCAGCAATCGTCTGTATGACTTGTTCAACCGAACGAATGGGGGTTAATGGAACAAAGAAGCACCCGTCTTCGAAATTATTCGCCATTTCAAGTGCAGCCCTTAATACCAGACGGGTTTTGCCAATTCCCCCTGGCCCTGTGAGCGTGAGCAAGCGAGTTTCCATCAAGTGCCGCTTGATCTCTTCTAATTCGTCCCTGCGCCCAACGAACGGGGTTGGCTCAGCGGGTAAATTAGTCGGGGGCTTATCTGCGCTTTTCCTGTCTGAATCTGAATCCAAAAGGCCCAACGCTCTTCCCCGCTCAACGGCCTGCCGCCGGTTTTTTACATACAGTTTGCTGAGAATGTTTCCGACGTAATCCTTGACAGTACTCTCGGCAAGATGCAGGCGTTCAGCAATTTCGCGGTTCGTCATGCGTTCCGCCAGAAGAATCAAAATATCCTGCTCACGCCAGGTCAGGTCGTCAACATGTGCTTCCCCACCAACTAAGCCGCTGTTTTTCATTACAGATCTTTTTGGGATACCTAAACGGCCACTTCAACACGGATACCATCCGCAATATCATTCTACCGGATAACCCTACTTTTTACCTACCAAAAGAGGGATGAATTTGTATTCACAATCGTTTATAGTGGAGACGTACTCATTACCAATCGTAAAGAAAGGAAGTAAAAAATGCTTACGGCGATTCAAGACCAACATCCACATGTAGTAGAAAAGATGAACACATTTACAACTTTACCGATAGCAATCGAGGTCCAATCTGATCGCAAATTGGATGCATTGCTGGCTGATCTCTCCCCTGACACTCCTTGGGGGGATCGACAAATCGCGGCCAAAAAAATAGGGTACCTGCGAAGACTAGAAGCCCTACCAGGACTATTGAAAGCATTGCCGTCTGATCCTTTTTGGATGGTGCGCTGTGCCATCATTCAAGCGCTGGAGATGATCGGCGATTCGAGGGCTGTTCCCACCCTTCAGGAAGTAGCAAAAAAAGATGGTTTTCAGGTTGTTCGATCATACGCAACTAAGGCAATTGAAAGGCTTTCTTATGGAGAATTTATTGTCTGTAAATAGGGTCTAAAACCCCTGCCTTTCAGGCAGGCCGTT
>CAZCPP010000474.1:0-3121 GCA_964500655.1 uncultured Anaerolineaceae bacterium
TGACCCTTATGATGCACTATCTTTTCACTATGTCTATTGTTTCATTTACTTCGTTGAGAACTTTACCTTCTTTTAGTGCTTCGCGCGTCAGACGCACATCGCCAGGGTTGTCTTCCACAAGTAAGATTTCAATGGGTTTTCCAATTGGGTGCGGCATGTCTTAATTCTCCTTTGGAAGTGAAAAATAGAAGGTTGAGCCCTTTCCCTCCTGCGAGTCAATCCACATGCGCCCACCGTGCCGCTCCACTATACGTTTGCAGAGTGCCAGCCCAATGCCGGTTCCAGAATATTCCTCAATGGAATGTAAGCGCTGGAAGATGATAAAGATACGTTTATAATACTGGGAATCAATTCCAATACCATTGTCACTTACTGAAAAAATCCAGTTCCCATTCTCATCTTTGACACCAATGTGAATCTTGGGAGTTTTCTTGCCTCGGAATTTGATGGCGTTGCTGATCAAGTTCTGGAACATTGATTCCAATTGAGCAGCATCACCTAAAACCCGGGGCAAAGAATCATGGGTAATCCTGGCTTTGGTTTCATCAATAGAAACCTGCATTGCTTTTAGCACATCCACCAGTACCTGCTCGCAGTCCGTGGTAACAAATTCCTTGCCCTGCGTGTCCACGCGAGAGTAAGCTAATAAGTCGATGATGAGCGTTTGCATGCGATCGGCGCCATCTACAGCATAGTTTATGAACTCAAGTGCATCCCCACCTAATTTGTTCTTGTAACGTTGCTCAAGTAGTTTTAGATAACTGGTGACCATTCGCAAAGGCTCCTGCAAGTCGTGAGAGGCCACATAGGCAAAGCGCTCCAATTCTTCATTAGAACGAGCCAACGCTAATGCAGTTCGATTGATTTGTTCTTGAGCGGCTTCCGCTTTGTTTCTAGCTTCATTAGCATCCTCCATCATATTCAAGGCTGCAACTTGAGAGGCTTCCAATTCTGAGGTGCGGTCAGCCACTCGCTGTTCTAACTCTTCAGAGTGGTGTTTGACTTGATGGAATAATTGAGCATTTTCCAGAGCGATAGCTGCTTGATTAGCAAAAGCAGAAATTGTAGATATATCAGCTTCGGATAATTTGTTACTAGCAACAATCAATAACCCAAAGGTTTCGTCACCGACAATTAAGGGAGCGTATATTGCTCGTTCAAAACCAATTATGTTCACAATTTTCATAACTGCCGGACGTGCCAGCTTCGGAAGCGCATTGCTCATGCGGTCTACCATATTTTCAACAAATATCGTTTGCCTTTCCCTAAGAACCTGATCACAGATATTACCGGGTCCGATTTCCTGCCGATAATCCTTTGCAGAGATTCCAGCAATTTTTTCTCCAGCTCGTAGCAAACCGGATTCGATGCTCAGATACGCGACTTGCAAATACGATCCACTCTCATCTAAATTGAAGATAATCGCATGATAGCCTAACCCGGTTAACTCATTCGAAATAGTGCTATAAACATCTTCGATTGTTCTTGCCCGTTGTACTGCTTGAGCCGCCTGATCGAGTGCAATAACCGTTTTCCGGCTGTGAGTTGTCTCCCCAATTGATTGGCGCAGGTTCGCAGTCATCATGTTGAAAGCAGCTGACAATTGACTAATTTCATCTTGACCGTATTCTTCAAGTTTGTTATTGAGATTTCCTCGACCGATTTCCTCGGCTCCTTCCACGAGTTTACGAACAGGTTCGCTGATACTCCTGGCAATAATGACACCCAACAACGCTGCGACCAAGGCCACACCTGCAGCAATTATCAACATGCGACTTCGAAGGGCAAAGATAGGAGCAAAAGCCTCTTCCTGATCTACTTCGGTCAGGATGCACAAATTCCGTTTGGGTAACCACTGGTAAGCACCAATTACTGGCACATTTCGGTAATCATTATAAAATCCGACATTAGAGTTACCTTCTAGGCAGGAGTCCACCCCCTTTGTATGGATAACCTCCTTGAGAGCATAATCCTGTCCAAAACGGGGCTCGGTCACAAAGAAATTGAACTGATTGACCAGGTAAGTATCCTCGCTGGCACTGAGATTATTCTCATAGGCGATGATGGAAGACATTTCGGCTAGATTGGCACGTGCGACCAAAACAGCTACAAGCTTCCCCTCTGGGTCAAATTCTGGTGTACTGACGTGCATGACCGCTTCACCATGTGAAAGGGAATAGATTACATCGTCCGTATAGGTGTGCTTCAAGCCTTCCAGAAAATAGGTTTCACTCTTGTGATATTCCCCTACCTGGTCGTGATCAGTGGAGATTACAACCAGACCATCTTCAGCTCGCAAGAGTGAAAGATCTGTCAGGCTGTTTTTTTCTGAAAGCGCCGGTAGCAAGTGGTCGGTTAAGAGGCGGGATGCTACAGCCCGACAATCGGAATCCTCCGATCGGCAGTCAGTTAAGACCTCTGCATTCTCCCTGACAAGGGGGCGCTGGGCCAGAAATTCCAGATCAAATTCATTGGCCACGACCCAGCGTTCAAACTCACCAACTTTGAGCGAGTTGGTAGAGATCAGGTGGTTGTAAATATGCTGTTCCATCGTTTGCCGCCCATATTCATAAGCCAGATACCCTGAGAGCAACAACGGGGTGGTTGTTAACAGTAAAAATAATAAACTTAATCGGGTTGATAGACGGTGCCAAAAAATAGGGCGTGGAATCATTGCCTCATTCAGTTCCGACAATTAAGGACATGCAGAAAACCGACTACTTATCTTTCCGAAAATGAAATGTCATATGGTGCAGTTCTTCCGAGAGTAAATTTACTTCACGCTTGAGTTCGATCATGCGATGTTCACGGCCAACCGCCATTTGATAAAAGGATTCCAACTCCTGCATACGTTTTGCAAATTCTTCCTCCGCCCATTTTCGTTCAGAGTTGTCAATTGCAATTCCAAGCTCTTCATCCCACCAGATGCGGTGTCCACTGGTTTTTGCCATCCCATCAATCCTCTTCAGTACTATTTTTATTTTATCGATTTGATAAGCTCTGCGGAAAAAAGTACTAATACTAGTGAATCAATTTGCGGCTGCCCCGGTACTTAGTTTAAAGTACTGGAAAAGTAAACTACTATCGACTGGAAGTCGATAGCTTTGTATGTCGAATGAAA
>CAZCPP010000475.1:0-3120 GCA_964500655.1 uncultured Anaerolineaceae bacterium
CCCGGAAAATGCGGAAGAAGTCGTTGAACATCTATTGGAATATTTCGAGGCTGAGAGGGCGGGTAGCGAGAAGGTTGCTGGCGTGAACGCCTACTTACTTGAACTGAAGCCGATTCCCGAGCAAATGCCTGCTGAATACACTGCGGTTGGTGGACTCATCAACCTGTGGATCGATAAAAACCGCAGCGTTCCGCTGGCCGTGGCATACACCGGCGGGAGTATGGGAGAAATTAGCCTCACCGCGATAGTGCTTGAGATCAATGCTGGTGTGGACGAAGCGTTCTTCTCGTTCGAAATTCCCGAGGGTGTGAAAGTGGTCGGATTTGCGGATATGAAGCCCAGATCGATCACGCTGGACGAAGCGGCTGCTTCCGCTGAATTTGAAATTCTCATACCCGATGCAGTTCCTGATGGCGCGACCCTCATAGAAGTATTCGACCTTAAAGGAATGATCGTCCAGCAATATACGCTTCCAGAAGGTGGCTCGTTCTCGATCTCGCAAGGTCAAACGGACAAGGTGAAGAAACCGTCCACGAAGGCGGAAGAGGTAGAGGTCCGGGGAGGTACGGGCAGCCTGTTCGTCTCTGAAGAAAAGAACATGGTATTGCTGACCTGGTCTGAAGGCGAGCTCTCGTTCTACGTGGCTGGCGATATCACCCCCGAGCAGGCGCTTGAAATTGCTGAATCATTGAAGTAATGACCGCAGGCATACAACTGGTTGATGTCTGCCGCCACTTTGAGCTTGGCAACGCAGACGTAAAAGCACTTGACAAGATCAACCTAGAAATCGACCAGGGCGAGTTCATTGCCCTGGTCGGTCCTTCTGGGTCGGGCAAGTCAACCCTGTTGAACCTGATGGGTGGTCTGGATAGGCCTACCAACGGTCAGATCAACATCCAGAACCTGGGATTGCAGGATGCCTCGGAAGAAGAACTGACTGCTCACCGGCGTCATAATGTGGGCTTTGTCTTCCAGACATTTAACTTATTGCCCACGCTCACTGCCCTGGAAAATGTGGCCCTGCCGCTGATGCTCAGCGGAGTGCCGTTAACGAAAAGACATGAACGAGCAGCGGATTTGCTCAAACGAGTTGGCTTGGAACACCGTTTGGATCATCGCCCGACGGAGATGTCGGGAGGCGAACAGCAAAGAACGGCTATTGCGCGCGCGCTGGTCAACAATCCACAATTGATTTTGGCAGATGAACCAACCGGCAATTTGGATTCATCCACAGGCGCTGAAGTCATGCGTCTCTTGCGGGTGCTCAATACCGAAAGTGGTGTGACATTGATCATCGTCACCCATGACCCGGACGTGGCTGCTTACGCAGATCGGATAGTGCGCCTGCGCGATGGTAGCGTTGCCAGAATTGAAAAAACGGAAGGCATTCCTGCCAGAACAGCTGAAATAGCAGTCCCCACTTCCCAACCAGAACTTGCCCTGAACGGAGGCCTATCATTTGGTGATCTGGCGCGCACTGCCATGGATAATCTACGTCGCCGTCCGGTGCGCAATATATTGACCGCGGCAGGCGTGCTGATCGGGATCGTCACTCTGGTGGCGATGGTCTCGTTTGGGGTCGGAGTGCAGCAAGAGGTCAAACGTAATTTTGAAGCACTGGGCCTTGAAAACGTGTTTGTTTCACCAACATTCCCCGAGGAAGAGGACGCCTTCGATCCGTTTGGATTCTCCGAGCCGGAACAGCCCCTGACACCCGAAAGCGTGACCTCATTCAGGGAGATGGCTGAAGTAAAATCAGTGACACCGGTGCTGAACCTGCCATCAAGTATGGAAATCAGTCTGGCTTATGCGGACAAAGCGCTGCCGATCAGGTTATCGGGAGGCTTCGGGGGCAACCACCGAGGCCCGGGAGTGCCTGTGCCGCCGGAAATGCTGGCAGGAGCCTCGCTGGGCGAAGGTGATACCCAAGGACTGACTCTGATTGAGGGACTTGCCGATCAATTGATTGAAGATACTGATTGGAAATACGATGACCTGGTCGCTCAATCGGTCATATTGACCATCCGCTTGCCACGCGGTGAGACCAAGGAGTTCACCTCCCAGATCGTTGGGATAGAGTCCGGCCGGGGCTCTAATTACATCGTCCTGGGCCTGGCCGAACGGACGGAGATCAAGGCCTGGTGGTATGGAAGGCCAGATACGCTGCAAACTGATGGTTATGACATGCTGGTAGTGCGTGCCATGGATCAGTTATCAGTGCCAACTGTCGTTGAAGTTGCCGAGAGCATGGGACTGGAAGCGCAATCGTTGGGGACCATCCTTGAGCTTGCAAATCGTGTTTTGGCTATCATGCAGGCCTTGCTTGGATCGGTGGGAGGCCTGGCGTTGCTGGTAGCGACTCTAGGTGTGGCCAACACTATGATGATGGCAATTTACGAACGTACGCGTGAAATTGGGGTGCTCAAAGCGCTGGGCGCGACCAACCGCGAAGTGCGCCGTATGTTTACTGCCGATGCGGTGCTGTTGGGTGTCATCGGCGGGATTGTTGGTGTCATTCTCGGAACGTTGTTAGGTCGCTTGGTCGATTGGATCGGACATTTGTATCTGGAATCAGAAGGCGTTATTGGGATAGGGCAAATGTCGATCGTGCCGCCCTGGTTGGCGATCGGCGCTTTAATCTTCGCTGGTTTTATCGGCGTGCTGGGTGGGCTGTACCCTGCGGCGCGAGCTGCGCGACTTGACCCGGTGGTGGCGCTCAAGCATGAATAATGTTTGGCTTTAGTAACAAAAAAGACCGAGGCAATTGCCTCGGTCTTTTTGATTGAATCAAGATTGTTCTTCTAAACAGTTACTCATTTCTTACGATCAAAGTCGCGATAAACTCGTTATTCTCATTGCTGCTCTCGTGGATATCGTTGTCAACATCCACAGTTAACGTGGTGCGGTAACTAGCAGGGTTCGCATTGGTCGTTTTTGTGCATTCGCCCGCATGCGATAGACCAGCGGCTAGGCCATCATACTCGAAGGTACAACCCCCCAGCCCAGTGTTATCGTGGAACTTCCATTCAACCGTGAATGCGCCGGCTTCCATAGTTCCATCATTCCGGATTATTGTCTGTAAATAGGGTCTAAAACCCCTGCCTTTCAGGCAGGCCGTTT
>CAZCPP010000476.1:0-3119 GCA_964500655.1 uncultured Anaerolineaceae bacterium
TGGAGAATCCTTGTCGATCAACTATTCATTTGTTAAAGTGTCCGGTAGCTAGTATCCTAAACACTTATTACCAGTATCTCATCTAAAACCGATAGATTGTAAAGTATGCAATGATTTTTTTATTTGGCTTTTCCCTGCGCTGCGACCGCAGCTGCCTTCTTTGCGATTTCTTCAGGGTCGCCAAGGTAGAAACTTTTTATTGGTTTCAGCGTTTCATCCAACTTATAGATTAAGGGAACGCCTGTGGGGATATTCAAGTCCAGAATTTCTTCATCCGATATATTATCCAAATATTTGACCATGGCACGTAAACTGTTACCATGGGCTGCAATTAGCAATCGCTTACCTAATTTGATCTCTGGAGCCAATACCTTGTCCCAGTAAGGCAGAACCCGTTCAAGTGTAGTTTTTAGCGACTCAGTAGCTGGCAACTGGTCGGTAGTCAGATTTGCATAGCGCGGGTCAAAACGCGGATGCCGTTCATCATCCAAGGGCAATTCAGGTGGGGGAATATCGTAGCTGCGTCGCCAGGTATGTACTTGCCCTTCGCCAAATTTCTTCGCTGTTCCAGCTTTATTCAATCCTTGTAAGTTACCGTAGTGGCGTTCGTTTAACTGCCAGGCTCGAATGACTGTTAACCACTCAATGCCCATTTCTTCTTGTACAAGCCATAACGTTTTGATGGCGCGTTTTAACACGGATGTATACGCCACATCAAATGTGAAATCAGCTTCCTTCAGTAAGCGACCGGCTTCTCGCGCTTCTGCAATTCCTTGGTCGGTCAGGCCGACATCAGTCCATCCCGTGAAGCGATTCTCCAAATTCCATGTGCTTTGTCCATGGCGCAATAATACAAGTTTATACATTTCATTCCTCCTTTGTCGGATTGATATATGGCTTATTTGCTGCTTCAAGGTTAGTTAACATCTCATCTCTAAGCAACAACGAAAATTGAGAATTTTTATCAAACAAATTTTTCTTTTCTTCAATATCTTCCTGTAGGTTATAGTGTTCAAATACATCCTTATATCTATCATATCCGTGATAGTAAATCAATTTATCCGTTCCTTTTATTAATGTTATCGTACCTTTATCCAATGAGGTGAAAGCTGAATTCTCCTTTGCGTCCATGGAAAATACTGATCTTTGAGCATCTTCTTCCCCCCCAAACCCGGGTAATATTTTGCCATTAATATGATTTGGGAGCTTTTTACCGGCGATGTGTAACACTGTTGGGAGTATATCGACATTCCCTGTAGGCGTATAAACATCCTTGCGAAATTTCTGACCTGGCACAATGATCATCAGAGGAATTCGAATAACTGGATCGAACATTAGGCGCGTTAAATGGCCAAACTCTCCTCTTTCGAATAGTTCTCCGTGATCGGAAGTTAATATTAAAACTGTATCATTCAATACTCCACTAGATTCTAAACTATTAATAAGAACACCAATCTCAGAATCCACATCAGCGAGGTATTCATCATACTTGGTTCTTATTGGATACAATTCCATCTTTTTAAATTTATTTGCCGATAACTTATGTTTGGATTTATATACAGTCTTAATTTCATCAAGTGTATCAATGTACTGTTTTCGAGGTGTATAAGGTGCATGAGGGGAGTATAGATGAACAAAAGCAAAGAATGGCGCAACGCGACTTTGCACATTTATTAAAAGATCCAACACCCCCTTGTATACGCTTTGATTAATAAAATGGTAGTAACCATTGCTAGGTAAACCATAAGGATACTCACTAGAAATACTATTATCATAAACTTGTGATTGATGATATAGCCTATCCAAATATCCCAAAAACACTGATCCAGGAATGTGGTTGCCATTAAAAACTGCATTCTCCAAAGAATGAAAACCAACGTTTTGGTCACGGAGTAAATGTTGACTTACAAGTATCTGCCTAGGTTTGTAAATAAATGAAGTAATTGGGATATGCAAATCAATCGCATCTTGAAATTGATTTAATAATATATTTGAGTAGTAATTTTGAGAATACACAATATGATAATACTCTTTTCCGAGCAAGTTAAATATATTTTGGGTTTTCAACTCTGGTTTTATAAATCCGCCAACATTTATCGCCCGATGACTCCATGGATACATACCCGTAAACATGGACGCTACCCCTGAGGTTGTAAAGCTGCCCGCAGAAAAATGGGAATGGTAAACTATTCCACGATTTGCCAGATTCACGAGATTTGGGGTTGTTTCTCTGTTATACCCATATAATGAAAGGTGACGAGCAGATACAGCATCAACTAATAAGACAATAATATTTTTCTTTTTATGTTTTGATAACTTTGGAACTTTAATGGAATCTACTTTTGATAACAAAGTGCTAATTGATACCAATGCTGAAAACCTTAAGAAATCTCTTCTGTCAAATTGCATGATTACTTCTGCCAATAGCGTTTAAATTACCAAATTATAAATTGGTAATTATATTACGTAATATAATTACCAATAATGACAACACTGATAAGGGAATATAAATAAACAAAAATATAGTTAGGCGACTGGAAATCCAAAATACTATTGTTCGCAATAATGTTAAACGAGAAACCATTATTGGAGCAATAACTGCACTCATAATGGCCAATAATGTGGAGAATATTAAATATTCCGGAGATAACACCAGCCAATAGATCATCAATGAAATCAAAAATACAAACGCAGCGGTTGTACCACGAACAGAAAATTCCTTTTTTAACCACTGTGGGGGTAATATCACACAAATAAGCAACAAAATACCCATAATAATTGAGCTTTCAACCATACTAATAAAAAAAATGTAGCAAAAAACTGCCATTACCTCCCCGAGAGTCATAAATTTTATATAACCAGGGAGTTTGTTAAATATCAACACAATTGCCCATGCATAAACCATAAACACAATAACAGCATATACATTAGTAATATCATTCTTTTTTGGTAATCGCTTATATATTATTTCTTTCAGCACTGGCTCCTATTATAATATTACCCCTACAAATCCTACCACCTCTGATTACCAATATCATTATTCATATCACAAAATTATAAGTCAAAATAGCTTTGGTGCATAAATCAAAGAACAGGCGCACTCCGTTCGTCTGATGCAA
>CAZCPP010000477.1:0-3117 GCA_964500655.1 uncultured Anaerolineaceae bacterium
AACTATTGACTACTCTCCCTGTTCCACCTGTCAACATTTGATAGGGAGACTATCGGAAAATAGGTCTTCTGAATAAGAATAGTATACAGGAAAAATGGCAGTGGCGCTGCAATCGATAATAATTTAGTGCTATACCCCTAACAAAACCAAAATCCCGCATTCCGCACATTTCTTCGCGCAGAATGCGGGAAAATGGGCACACACAAATCAGCCGTCAAGTTACTTCACCAAGCTTTTGACCCAGTTGAAAAGCGCTCTCCATGAGTTCTGGTTGTTTCTCAGCATCCCCGACTTCATCTGCAGTTCCGTACACCATGCCCGTGATTTCTGCACCGAGATAGCGGAACATCGACTCAAAGGTGTAGATTGCGTTGATCCCGCCAGATGTGTACAAATCGGTATCACCATAGGTCAGGACGATGCCGATCTGCTTATCGTGAAAGGCACCCTCACCCGGACTGTCTTCGTGGATGAGCGCATACCAGCGGTCGATGCACAACTTAGCCTGCGCGCTGATCGTGAACCAGTAAACTGGTCCAGCGATAACGATGGCATCAGCCTTTTCGAGCAGGGGATAAACCTGCTGCATGTCATCCTTAACGATGCACACACCGGTTTCCTGGCAGGCGTCACAGGCATCGCAGGGACGGATGTCCATGTGATGCAGCATCAGGCTCTCGACCTGGGCGCCCGCTTCTTTTGCCCCTGCCTCTACCTGCCCGGCCAACGCGTTGCTGTTGCCGTTCTCGCGCGGGCTGCTCTTCAATATCAAAACAAATTTGCTCATGGATACTCCTATTTCAGTTCGAAAATGCCTACAGCAATATCCCCAACAAAATCAGTATGGACGCGCCCGTAAAAATGACCGGGCACAGCTTGAACAGGATGAAATCCACCTTGAAGCCGGTGAACAACGAAACCACGGACAGTGTATTCAGCCCGCCATCTTCGCTACGTTTGCTTACGCCTCCCGCTACCTGATGTAGCGAGCAGAGCAATGCCTATCATGCCGATCGCGCCAGCAACACCCGATTCTATAACATCCAGCAATAAAAGCGCAGCAGCGATCAGCACGATCAGCAAACCCAAACCAAACAAGGTTTTGTTAACATTCATGACGAACTCCTTCTTTGATTATAGACAATAAAACCCCACCTGACACGCTTCTCAGGCAGGGTTTATTGGCATCACTTCGATAGACAAGGTCCCCAACAAAATCAACACGGACGCACCCGTGAAAATGACCGGGCACAACTCTCGCTCAGGAAAAGTAATCCGTCAGGATGGCGTTCTTTTCAGCCGCTGGAAGAAAAGAAGCCTCCACAGCGTAGCGGTTACAGGTTTTGATCTCTTCCAGGCTCATCCCCAGAATTTCATGCGCAATGCGGTACTCGTTATTTAGATTGGTTTCCAGCACTTCGGGGTCATCAGAGTTGATGGTGACGCGTACACCCAGGTCAAAGAGCTGCTTGAGCGGATGGGATTCGATCGTCGGGACGGAGCTGGTCAGGTAATTGCTCCAGGGGTTGACCTCCAGTGTGATGCCGTGTTCGATCACCATTTCGACCGCTGCCATATCCTCGATGATGTGAATGCCATGACCGATTCGATCCGGATCCACGGCCTGAACCGTGTCCATCACTGCTGAGGCGGGCGTATCCTCCCCCGAATGAACCGTCACCTTCAGCCCGGCCTCCTTGGCGCGCAAGACCGGATCCACGAACTCACTTATTGGATGCTGGGTTTCGCTGTCAGCCAGGTCGATGCCTTGAATCACGTCCCGATGGCGAACCGCCCAATCAACGGTCTTTTCGCATGAAGGGGGACCCATACTACGGGAGGTGATCGCAATCAAGCCAATAACCATCCCAAACTGCGACGTGGCCCGAGCTTTAGCTCGCAAGATGCCATCCAGAGCCGCGTCCCAATCCAGGTTATGACCGCTGAAAGCCCAATCGGGTGAGAAGCGTATTTCGAGCAGCTTGACGTTCTGTTTAGCGGAATCCTCGAAATATTCCCAGGCGATCCGTTCGAAGGCCTCCGGGGAGGCGATGCTCTTCTGGGCGATGCTGAAGGCCTCCAGCACGACATCCAGGCTCTCCCATTGATCGTAGATCTTGACATGCGGATTTAATCCCTCAACGTCATAGGCCGGCAACTCCAGGCCATGCTCTCTGGCGATGTCGATGATCGTTTCTGTGCGAATGGCTCCCTCGAGATGGACGTGGATCTCAGTCTTGGGGATGTCGTTATATTTTTGGTCGAAGTTTTTCATGCGTGTATATCCTGAATAGAAAAAAATCCACCCTAAAAAATTGATTTTTTACTTCAGTTCTAGCTTTTGTCTGATAAAATCCCGCGCAGCTATTGCTGCCGTTTAAGCGGACTGTGCATCATCCTTTTCAGCAAATTCACCTGGATAGCGAACGAGCACAGAATACCGTTCCATAACTACTAGGTCTGAGCGCAGCATTTCGAAGCTGCTATCCAGTTCTTCGCAAAGCAACATCAACTCAATTAGATTGTGAATTTTGGGAATGTGTTTCTCGTTTTCCTGTAATACAGCCTTGAGATATTTCTCAGCACATTGTTGGGCGTGAAAACAAACCGCATCGTAATTAGGATTCTTGCGTGCCCGCAGTTCGCGGCCCGCTGTGGCAAAGTCACCTTCTGCTTTGGATACCCACTCAGCGGTCGCGGGATTCATAGACTACCTTGCCCTCTTCGAGAACATCATGTAAGAACCAGTCCCCCATCTTCAGGCGCTCAGCCAATCGTTTTGGTGTGTGGACGATCAAATCCAGACCAAATCTGTATTGGATTTTCTGGCAGATTTCGATGGCCTGCTCCACTTCCTTGAGTGGAGTATCCATAACAACCAACATGTCCACATCGCTCTCAGGATGTGGTTTCCCACGCGCATATGATCCGAACAAGATGATTTTTTGCGGCTGGAAGTTTTCGACAATTTGCCGCACCACATCATCAATCGCTTCCTGTGGGATGTGCTTGCGCCGGTCAATCGTGGGGACTTCAATTGCAGTCATTAGAAAAGATTATACAACCTGGACTTTGCCCTTTTTAGGGATTGATGGGATGGCATGAACCACCTGTGGT
>CAZCPP010000478.1:0-3097 GCA_964500655.1 uncultured Anaerolineaceae bacterium
TTTCTTTCAACATGCCGGACTTGACCTTACCCAACTTTGGTAAATGTCAATAGTGGTTTCCACATGCCTTTTATCATCTCTACCTCTGTAGAGAATCAGATATGGCAATAAATTTGTTTCTTACACGCAGGGGATTAAAGATTGATGAGAAAAACTAACTTTTGGTTAACTCAACAACTAGCATATCCAGCGCCAGTTCCAGAGTGAACTGGCCTGTTTTAACCCCCTCGTCAATCTCCAGAAGCTTGTGATAAATACTTTCTAGCACGGGGAGGGTGAATGAACGTGCCTGCCTGGTCGTTTTCTCAGCCACAAATGGATGAACACCCAAAGCCTTGGCTACCTCATCCTTGTTACCACCTGTATCCAATACTTCGCGTGCCATTAATAGCAAACGGAATTGACGGATGACCATTCCCCAAAGTGAGAATGCATCCCCACCTTCTAATAAGCGATGTAATAAACGCTGTGCGGATTTGCTGTCACCACTTGCCAATGCGTCTACGAAATCAAATACACTCTCTTGTGCCGTGACGATGCTAACCGCTTCCACATCCTGGACCTTGATCTGCCTCTCCCAATTGACATATGCTAAAAGTTTGGCTATTTCCTGTCCTGCCTGACGGGTGTTTACACCTACCATTTCAGCCAGTTTGGCGGCTGCAGGAGGTTCGATATTACCATCCTGATTTTTGGTCTCATTGACAATCCAGCCAGCCATCTCCCATTGACGAGGTAACAGTAAGGCCTGCGTTTTGATCGTTCTGTCGTTCTTACCAGCCCAGGTAACCAGCCAATGTTTGTTAGCTTCTCTGGGTTCCATCGTCTCGTGGATTACCAAACATGCCGTTTCCGGTACGTTTTCGATAAATTTTTGAAACTTCTTGCGTTCTTCTGGTTTGGTATATTTCCCCGACGGATTTGCCAAATAGATCAATCGTTTTAGCGCAAGGAACGGCATAGCATTGACTGCGTTGTTCAATTCATCCTGATTCATCGTGCGCGCATCAAGACGTGCTGTGTTCATATCTGCGCTAGTAGGATCGGTGAAATCCACCTCGAATTCTTTTTGACGGCGGGCGATGGCAAATTCGTCGTTTCCGTACAGGAAATAAACATTTGGCATGGGGTATTACCACGAAAACACCAAGGAATAAAGATTTTTTCTGTGACTTTGTGTCTTAGTGGTTAGCTCCTCGTAATCACACGGTGGATTGCTAAGCCTCGTTTTCGTAGAGCAGTTATATCTTCAATCTGCAAATTCCCCATATCCGCTTCTGTAGTGACTTTGGCCTGCACCAAGGGTCCCAGTGGCTGACTAAGTATATAGCCCAATACACCAAAGATAACCGCGAAGGGCAACAACCAGAATCGCCGTCGGGTGGATTTGACTCCGCTCAATGGGAACCAAGCAAGGGTTCCAGCCAGAAGCGTAGTGGTAGCAAAATTCGTCCCACACCCGGCGTGGATAGCTAATTTACTTTCTCCTGCACGTAAGCGCGTTAGGGCTTCCACAACGGCGTAGTTTAAGTCGTCGGTGTGAACATTACCGAGGATGAAAAATCCAGTCGGATTGGAATGTCCCGCTAGGTGATGTTCGGGGTATTTTGCCGAGAGTATCTGTATGGTGGCATGTTCGAGCGCATGATTGCGGCGGGCTTCGAGAATTAGGGGTAAGTCCAGGATCATAACGTGATTATACCCTTACCCAATTTTATGGCTTGCAGATAACCCTAGGTATATACAAGTAATGCCAAAAGAAATAATTCTCGAATTTATAAAGGGTCCTTTTATCGACAGTACTTTGCCAATCCTTGATTATCATAAAGAATGATATGTCCATCTGAATCTGTCCCAATCAGATCCTGACTCTTAAAGGCAACCATTACCTGATTGACACGTTTGCGCGAGGCTCCCACAAGGTCAGCGATATCACCCTGCGTTAGTGCAATGGGGATGCAAGTTTTTTCATTCGCCACAGGTCTTCCATAACGTTCAGCAAAAGCCAATAATTGACGCGCGACCCGCCCATAAACGTCAAGCGTAGCCAACGCTTGAATGAGTTGATCTGACAAGCGCACACGTGCTGATAGAATTCGAACCAAATTACGAGCTACAGGTGAAAATTCATCTAATAATTTGTTGAAAGTATGCTTGTCCATCCAAAGCATGATGGAGTTTTCCAGAGTCAGGGCACTTGCTGAGCGCCCCACACTATCGATCAGGCTCATCTCTCCTAACAGATCACCACTCCCTAAAATCGCTAGTATCACATCCCGCCCATCTGCCTGTTCTACATGGATTTTCACCGTACCGTGCAATATGATATATACCGCCTCTCCAGGCTGCTCGACAGTCAGCACATTAGTCCCTGCCGGAAAATTCCGGCGATGTGCGCGCTTAGCCACCCAATCCAGTTGCGTTGGCGTTAACCCCTCAAACAACTGGATGTCTGCCAAAATATTACGCGTATCATCCATCTTGATATTAGCCATTGTGAGCATATTTTACATCTCTTTTCCCGATGGTTTGAATTCGTTCGCTATTGAGCCTACTATCAGAAGGAAGGGTGGAAAGTTCAACCTCCAATCCCTCATGTGCCGCCCAAGAATTTGCAAAACGCGAACGCGCATCTGCCTCTAATCTAGCAACAAACGCATCATCATTCGCCGGGTCGTGATGAAAAAGCAGCAGTTTATCCACCTTTGCTGCAATTGCAACCTCACAAGCCATGGTCACAGTCGAGTGCCCAAAACCTTGTGTAGTAGGAAGGCCCGCTCTCTGACCGCGATAATGTTCTTCTACATATTGCGCGTCATGAATTAGCACGTCTGCTCCCTGTGCAAAATTGACCAACCGGCGATCTATACCTACATAGCCTTCTGTATCTGTGGCATATACAACCGACTTGCCATACCAGGTTACGCGATAGATATAGACGCCCCCTGGATGTGCATACGAACGATGGATTTGTATAATTAGCGCCTCATCATCAAACTCTGCACCTGCTTCCGTCACTCGTACTCCAGGTTCATCCCAAATAATTGTGGCTCTCTGGTAGTTAGCAAGGTCGCCCCCATATCTGGGGGGTAGTACA
>CAZCPP010000479.1:0-3075 GCA_964500655.1 uncultured Anaerolineaceae bacterium
AAATAGTAATCCCGCCGAAAGCAGCAATAATTATAATAAATGGTGTAGCTGGGTAGATAAAACGCCAACTGAATCCCATTGCGTGGGCTGGAAATAAGTAAAAGACTAGTAGAAAAAAAATTGGAATTAAGCTAATAATTAGTTCCTTGCGCAATCGAATTATTGCAGCTACTAATAAAATACTGAGGCTAGGTAATATGTAAAGTAAGTAGGTTCCAACCTCATTTGTACCCCCGAATAGACCACCGCCGTGTAAAACCTTCATGTAAAAAGGTAATGGTAATATCAAATCGTAATACAAAAACCGCCATAAGAAATATAGTGCTCCAGGAAAAATATACAACCCAAGGCTAAACCAGATCAAACGTTTCCGAATTGCTGATTTACTAAAGAACCAGCCGAAACCTAACAGGAGAAGAGAAATTGCATTCCCTTCTGGGCGAGTCATGCCGATTGCTAATCCTACCAGTGGCGACAGGAACAGAAGACTAGATTTGTTTTGCAATCCCAATGTCACCATGTAAACCATAATGCTGATCAAGAATATAAACAGGCTTGTTTCCATCCCGGCGATAGCGTGTGTGGCGGTAAAGGGCAACATTGCAAGTAAATAGCCCCCGAATGCCCCAAAAAAAATCCGCGCCTTTATTGAAAATTGTTTTGTCAGTCTAAAGGTTATCAAAGCAATAAATGCTAACGTTCCGCATGTTAGCAGGATGCCAGAGATTTTTGAAAAGGTAGCAACATTAATGCCCGCAAAATGAGAAACTGTCATCAGCAGCATCCATAAAAAGGTTGTATAACCTTCTACCGGTGGCAGGCCGGGATTATAAGTTGGACCAAACCCAGCTGCTAGGTTTTTTGAATACCGAAATGTGATATAGGCATCATCTATCGTATATGAAATTATTTGAGCCGATAACCAGAAAAAGAAAAGGTGCCCTATAATTGAGAATAATGTTGTGCCAATTAGCAGCCCGTCCTTTTTAGGCTCTCTTTGGTTAATATTAGCTCCCAAAATTATCATTGAATAAATGGCCACACCTATACCCCAAACAATGAGCGGACTAAATTGAATCAATATATCTTGCACCAGTGAACTAGTAACAAACACAAATACCCATAATGTAAAGCCTAATCCTGTACTTAAAATTGAGCTGGATAGTAAAAACCCAATAGGGGCAAAATCATTCTTACGCATCCATCCAACAAGTGTCCTTTCGATTCGTTTACTTCTTTTCGATATAAAAATCAATAACAAATGACTTAGGAATAAAACAATTGTGAATATCAAGCTGATCCTGGACAATCTTGTTGCGATCGCAGTGGCTATGCAAATTCCACTAAGAATTGTTGAAAAAAGAATATGCTTTTGAATGTTCGGTTCTGTGGATTTCATAATTTATTTCCTTAGCCGCTTGAGATCGTCAGGGAGATTCTAACATCAATCAAAAAGAGGGGTTTTTCGCGGAAATTGTTCAGTGCAGGTATTGACTTAAAATAGAATACATGTTCTAATAATTGTGTTGACAGATTTGTCATTATTATTATCGCAAAGAAAGGAAATGATATGTTTATTAATAAATCCAATGGGAATGATATTGAAATTGAATCCAAACAAGTTCCCGTACGAGATGTGATTCACAGGCGATCTCCTGAAGAAGTAACCATGTATACTCAATCCCAACCTAGAGAATTTAGAGGCCTAATTGAACCCTCGGATCTTCAGGTACCTGTTCAACAGGTACCGAATTCTTCACAACATATCGGGTATTTCGTTCTTGTAGATGATCACCAAGTAGAGAACTTGGATGAAGTTGTTCAGGTTAATGAAGATACACAGGTTGAGCTTGTAAAGGTAGTGCAATTATCGAAAAAATAATGCACTACGCAATAGATATCTCACCCAAAACGAGGAGCATGATTTCCATCATGCTCCTCGTTTTTTCTTGATACAAGCCACTTTCAGATTGCCATCTATTCAATCCCCTCCATAAGCTTCATTGGGACAACTGCCACACCTACGATTCCAGGGCCAGTATGTACACCCAGAACGGGAGAAATTCGCATTACCTCAAGTTTGGTTGCATTTAACCGCTCAGAAATCATTTTGGATAGTTTATCAGCCCCATTCTGAAATCGACCATGTAACACAGTTACCCAAAGGGGTGTATCTTTGTACATTTCATGCAAATGATCGGTAATCCCTTCCAAAGCCTGTGGGATGGTACGACTCTTGCTGACGGTACTGTACTTCCCATCAGCGCGATCTACGCGGATGATGGGCTTGATTTTTAAAGCTGCACCCATCAGAGCTTGTACACGACCAATGCGGCCCCCGCGTGCCAAATACTCCAATGTTTCCAGGGTGTAAATTACTTCGGTCTGTTCACGGATAGCGGTCATCCGCTCTTCTATTGCCTCAATCCCCCAGTCGGCTTTAGCGGCGAGTGCAGCGGCAAGGACTTGAAAACGTTCGCCACCGGAGAGAGTCATTGTATCAAATACGTTCACGACAGCATTTTTTACTTGCTCGGCACCTAACCGAGCTGAGTTGAAGGTGCCACTCAAGCCGGATGAAATATGCACGGATAGAATGTCCTTACTGGTTTCAGCAATTTTTCGATATAGATCAGCAAATTTACCACTGGAAGGCTGTGCAGTAGTTGGAATATCTGGTTTCATTGTTTCCAATCGGTTATAAAATTCGTCGGGGGTCAGATCTGCAGAATTTACTTCGCCTTCAGGAAATTGAATGTACAGGGGTGCTTCAACGATTCCCAGATTCTCACGTTCATCAAATGGCATATCAGCTGCACAATCGGTTACGATTTTCATTTTGTCTTATCCTTTTATTAGAATATGATAATTATAATGGTGATGTTCAACTTTGGATGTAAGAGTATCATGAGAAAGTTGATTTATTATTTTTGGACTAGTGCCCCAAAAAGCTGATTTTGATTGATGAAGTACCTATTCGCGTTTAGAAACCTTATCCATTCATTATTATGCCGTCCAGGTACTAGTAGTTTAGCAAATATAGTTTGACGGATAAGCGGAAAGATGGCATTCTTC
>CAZCPP010000480.1:0-3075 GCA_964500655.1 uncultured Anaerolineaceae bacterium
CCAATTCCTCCGCAAGCAGACCTTCCTCGACCAGCATTTTTATGACCCGTATCCGACAATTCAAAATACCACATAGCATCCCCAATGCGGCTAGCCCCTTTTCTTCCAGAACTCTTCTATTTCTTCCAGGGTTTTACCTTTTGTTTCGGGAACAGCCCGAATCATAAATATCACCAAAACTACACAAAATACACCATAGACAAAGAACGGAAAACCGTGATGGAATTTTTCAACAAGAAATTCGTTTTCATCCATCATCGGAAATGTCTGCGAAACTATAGTGTTAGCCAGCCAAAGGCATAATGTTGCAATAGCCATCGCACGACCACGAATCTTTGTTGGAAAGATTTCCGACAAAATAACCCACGTAACGGGCCCAACCGATAACGCAAAACATGCAATGTACCCAAGAATAAAAGGTAATAGCCACATGCCCGTAGACTGTATAGCACCAGATACACCCATTGCGAATAAGGACAAGCCCATCCCTGCAGCACCTATTATCATCAATGGCTTCCTACCAACCTTATCTACGCTCCAAATAGCAATGATGGTAAACAGAAGATTTACCGCGCCAACGAGAACCTGCTGAAGCAAGGCTGCATCAATTGTGTTACCACCAAGTTTCTCAAAAATATCACTTCCAAAATAAAGAAATACATTTATACCAGTCACCTGCTGAAGAACCGCAAGTGTAATACCAATAATCAGGAGCATACGCATGCCAGGATGAAACAACTGTCCAATAGATCCGCTTTCATGAGAAATCGCATTTTCGATCTGGGCCATCTCCTGCTTCGCATACTCTGCTCCATCAACACGGGAAAGAATATCAAGTGCTTCTTCTTTCTTCCCCTGCTTGGTCAACCAACGTGGGCTCTCCGGAACAAAAAACGCCAATACTAAAAGTATTATTGCAGGAATCGATTCCGATCCAAACATCCAACGCCAACCAGTGGCAACATTCCAGGCTTCATCACCAATCCTGGCAATAAACATATTTACAAAATAAACAATCAGCATACCGATAACTATTGCCAGTTGGTTTACCGATACCATTCGCCCTCGTATTCTCGCCGGACTAATCTCAGCTATATACATAGGCGAAGTCATAGATGCCGCCCCTACTCCAAGTCCACCTATAAAACGAAATATTATGAACTCAGTAATATTCCTCGGGATTGCACTACCTATAGCGGAAACAAGAAACAGTACAGCAGAAACAATCAACACATTTCTGCGTCCAAATCGATCGCTCATTGTCCCCGCCAAAGCAGCGCCAAATATACATGCAAGCAACGCGCTGGATGCGGCAAACCCCTTCATCGCAGCAGACAGCTCAAACTTCATCTGCACAAATTTTATCGAGCCATTAATTACCCCTGTATCATACCCAAAAAGAAGCCCTCCTAATGCAGCAACTAAACAAATAAGAACAAGATACTTTATCGAACCTTTTTCCTGTAGAGAATTACTCATAATACGCCTCTCTCCTGTTAACTATTAACAAAACTACTGCCTCAGATCATCAACCGCCTTAAACATCGCCTGAACATTCTTAATCGGAGTATTACACTGAATAACGTGTATAGCATTGAAAATAAACCCATTTTTACCTGTGAATATCCTTATCCGATCCTGAACTTCCTTATAAACCTCTTCAGGTGTTCCAAACGGCAATGTCTTCTGCGTATCAACTCCTCCGCCCCAGAACACAATATCATCACCATATTTCTCAACCAACATCTCGGGCTCCATACCTGCAGCAGAGCATTGCACAGGATTCAAGATATCATAACCAGCTTCTATGAATTTCCCAATCATGGGTTCACAGGCGCCACAACAATGCTTAATAGTTTTCCAGCCAGTATGCTCATGAATAAAATCATTAACTTTCTTCGCATGCGGCAGATATAGCTCAGCATAGGCGTCAGGCGAACAAAACAAGCTTTCCTGCGTTGCGAAATCGGCACCATCCATATTTACCATCTGCACCTTATCCCCAACTGCTTGGTATATCGTCTTAATATTTTCAATGCAGATATCTGCCTGCCCAGCAAAGACTTCAGCCAAATAATCCCGACGAATTGCTGTGCTTATATACCATTCTTCTATGTCACGAATACCCTTTGTCTCTTTCATCCAGACGGCCGGCACAAGCGCCACATCGCCAAACGCCGCGCCAGGAATACCAATCGTAATAGCAAGATCAGTATTCTCGTAATAATTCTCAACGTTCTCGCGCACATACTTAAGGTCTTCATCCGATATCGGAACAAATTCCTCAAGATTATCTTCTGGGTTAAGATTATCTTCATCAATTGGTTCCTGCCGAATAATGGCATCCATATAAAATCCGCCTTTAGGCATTCTGCCTGATGGAGGAACACTCTTATCACCCTGGGGATACTGCAAAATATCACCATTTTCATCTGGTTCGGTATTAAACAGACCAGGAACAAGAACAGGCGTACCCTCAAAAGTAGTCCACGGCTTCCAATCGGCAAGAGGATGACCAAACATCGAATAATAACCTGGAACCATAATTATATCAAGATCAAGCGCGTTAATAAGATCCAAATCAACATCACCTGCCATCTGGTATGAATCACGAACCTTGACCGGTGTTCCCGGTTCATCAAGACCAAGCGCCTGACGAAGTTTATAAATAACACTGACATGTGCTCCACTACAATGCATCCCGCCAAGATCAATCACCGGTCGATCAGACTCCTCATGATTAAGAACTTTCAACACTCTCTCTCTACTCGTCATAACCAACACTCCTATTTATTTAATTTACTCAATATCAATATCTGCTCAAATTTCCCCCAATGATATCAATAATTCACATTCGAATTAATAATATAACTATTAATATCGCCTGTTTATTGCAAAAAGTGAATACATCAGGTTCGCCAGATAATGCACAAAATTCACATTCGAATTGACTTTTTCCATGCTTTAAAGGAAATTATCATTATGAAAAACGAAAAAAACTTAACACCACATACACTAGTATTCATCTATCTGGATAGGGCCAGCCAGTGAACCCGACTTGCCAGCCATATCCTC
>CAZCPP010000481.1:0-3072 GCA_964500655.1 uncultured Anaerolineaceae bacterium
GAAAATACAAATATCATAATAAAGTTTTATGATGCCATATGTTGAAAATAAGTTAACCCAATGGAAAATGACAAATTTGCATGTTACTTAGAAAAAACCATTGCGAAATTCATTGAGCAAATAATTTGGGAAGTAGATTTTTTAGTTTATGGCAACAAATTACCCCTTTTATATTTGAATGTGAATTACATCGAGTAATTATTAGATTGGTAAGAATCGGGGTAGATAGGTCGAAAGGATTTATAAACAATGGAAGCTTTTTTAACCGAACTTTTCAATGTGAACGACAGAGTGGCAGCGTTAACCGGCGCAGGGGGGTTTTTGGTGGGTGAAATGGCACGTGGGTTGGCAAGCGCAGGAGTCAAAGTTGCCCTGTTAGATTCCAACCGGGAAGCCGCGCAAAAAGTCATGGATGAAATCCTTGCAGATGGGGGGCAGGCGATTGCAACCAAAATGGATGTAACCCATAAAAAGAGTTATGAGAAATCCTTACAAGCTATTCTGAAAGAATTTGGCTCATTGGATTTCGCCGTCTTCGGGGCTAATTTGAACGCCCCTACCCCATTTTTAGAGATTCCCCTAGAAGAATGGCATGCTATTCTCGAAGTACAACTGACCGGCACTATGTTAGGCTTGCAGGTTTTTGGAAGCTATATGGTGGAGCAGGGCAAAGGCTCTATCGTGACAATCTCATCAGCCTCGGCTGGCCCACCGCTCTCCAAAGCCTTTACCTATTCCGTCTCCAAGGCGGGCGTGGTGAACCTGACTCAGAATGTGGCTCGTGAGTGGGCTACTAAAGGGGTACGCGTGAATGCGCTACGGCCCGGCTTCTTCCCAACGGAATGGAGCAAGACCCATTTCATCGACGCCGCACGCGAGGCGTCCATCTTAGGTCATACAGCCATGAAAAGATATGGGGAACCCCGGGAGTTGGTAGGCGCAGTCCTGTGGTTACTCTCGGATGCGGCCAGCTTTGTGACCGGCGCGGAAATCACTGTGGATGGCGGTTTTTCCGCTATGACGATCTAAGGAGAGAGCGTATGAGTGATAAATTGACCGTAGTTGTGACTGGTGGGGCCAAGGGGATTGGAGCCTCAATTTCAAGGCAATTCCACGTAGATAGATATCATGTATTGATAGGCTCTCGCAGTGAGAATAGTTTGGCCCAGGAGCTAGGAGCAGAGCGGGCGAGATTCCAGCAGACCGATGTTCGTAAGCCTGGCGATTTACATGCATTAGTCCAATCCGCTCTGGACTGGACTGGCCGCCTGGATGCATTCATCAACAATGCTGGCTATTCTGGCTGGCAGCCTGTTTCCAATGTGGATGAAAGATTCTGGGATGAGATGATCGAGACTAACCTGAAGGGTGTCTTCTTCGGGTGCCAGGCCGCTGCTGCACAATTACAAGCGGGTGGCTGTATCGTGAATTTGTCGAGCCTGGCAGGTAAGCGCGGCAGTGCCAACAACTCGGTCTATTGTGCTTCCAAGTTCGGGGTTAATGGCATCACACAAGCCCTGGCTAAGGAACTTGGCCCTCAAGGAATCCGGGTAAACGCGATTTGCCCGGTGTATGTACGTACAGATGGTTTGTTGAAAGCATTAACTGACGAAAATGCCCCTCCAGGGGGGCAGGATGTGGATACTTATCTGCAAGATTTTGCATCTTCTAATTCCGCGCTAAAAACTCTCCCTACGGGTGAAGAGATCGCCCAGGCCTGCCTGTATTTGGCTTCTCCCGCAGCATCTGCCATTACCGGTCAATGTATCAACGTTGACTGTGGCGTATTACCGCAATGAAAAAGTGGAATTGTAGATAAAAACGAGACAAGTAAACTGATGACTAGGAACCAACTTGCTGTGGGTATATTTCTTCCCGCCAACAATAAAGGCGGCCCTCAAAAATTGGCTGCGCTTTGTGCAGCTGACTTAGCTCAACAAGGGTATTCTGTTTACATATATATTCCTAGGTTGCCATATTTCTATTACTTTGTCACGCTCCAGCACAATCCATTGCTTTGGTTGCGATATTACGTCAAGCCCCATGTAGTCAATTACATTCGAGATCAATCATTCGCATTCGACGAGTTGCTTCAGTCCGACTTGGCAAGCGAGAGGATTTATATTCGTAATGTTTTGATATGTCCCTTTAGGCGTCAGCTTTCTGGCTTGGATTATTTGCTAGTAATGAGCATTGCACAACTAATTGAGATTAAAAAAAAATACCCTCAGGAAAGGCTCATCTATTACCTTCTTCACCCATTAGAGATTGATCACGGACACGATGAGACCTTTCGAGCCGCCAGATCGAATTTCAAAGGCAAGATCATTGCCTTGTCACCATGGACAGCCAGAAAAGTTAGCGACCACATTCCTGAACCGCCTGTAGTTTCCAGTGCAATAGCACCAGCGATTTGGAAAAATCGTTTCAACTCTGATCAGGCAATTAGGGGTAAAGATATCCTGTTTCATTATGGTGTTGGACCTAATAAGGGAGGCAATAAGGGCGTAGAAATAATAAAGGTATTACGTAAGATTCGTCCCGAAACTCAAGTTACAGTTTGGAGTATAGACAATATACCAGATCTCGTTAACGTAACTGTTGTAAAGCAACTTTCTGAAACCCAGCTATGTGATCTTTACCTTACGCACAAGATGTTGCTGTTTCCAAGCACCCTAGAAGGGTTTGGAATGCCACCAGCTGAGGGTTTGGCTTGTGGTTGTATCCCAATTTTATATCCCGGAGTTGGGGGAGCTGATATCTACGCGCGTGATGGAGAAAATGCCGTTTTCATCCAGGATAACATAGAGCAATCTGCTGGGAAGATTGCAGACCTATTAGATGATAGCCAAAAGTTGAGAAAGATGCGAAATAAAGCATTAGTGTCGGTTGAACCTTTCAACCCAGACGGATATGGTGTACGCTTGTTGGAAGCTGCTGGAATTAAAATTGGAACGTAGTAAGTAATGGTAACAATTTATGTGTATTGATAAAGTTTGGCTTAATTTTCGGTATAGTACATATGACTCTACTGCAGTAACTCAGGCAAAACAGAAGCGTTGAGCAACAAAA
>CAZCPP010000482.1:0-3070 GCA_964500655.1 uncultured Anaerolineaceae bacterium
TCCCAGTTATCGACCAGTTGCGAAGCACGGGTTTTACGCTCTGCCTTTTGCTTCTCAGCTTCATGTTCATTGATTTTGGTCTGCAAATCTTCGACCTGTTTTTTGAGAGTTTCGTTTTCCTGTTGGATTTTTTTCAAGTCTTCCTCAACTCCGGCAGAAGCTTTGTTGGCGGCTGCGCTTTTTGCCACATCAACCAATCCTTTCACCTTGTTGCTGAAGACCTCCAATCCAGCCGTGATTAGCGAGTTCAGATCATCAGAATTTAGGTCATCAGAACCAAATTTCTTCAGTAATTCCCTGATGTATCCTTCGAAGGCGCTGGTCAGTGGCCAGACCTCTTCGTTGATCTTTTTGGCTGTCAAATAGGACTGGAAATCAGCGATGGTTTCCATGTTATTATCCTCTATACTTAAATTATTTTTTGCTACGCTTAATATTTTCGCCTCTGGGTCAGCACCTTTGCGATCCAGGAGTCCCATCCCCGTGAAGGTAATGTTGTGCAGGATTTCGTAAACTTCCCTGCCTTGATATTCTCTACCCTTGTATTTCTTAAGATGCACACAGTAATTCTTCTTAGACTTGATGCGCTTTCCGCAAATTGAACATTCACCTTCCTCATAATCACACTCCATCGAAACCTGCTTCACAATACCTTTGCGGATCAGTTTGTAAGCCAGGCGTGCGAACGGGTTATCCTCGGTGTATAGTTCACCGTCACATTCGATAAAGCCGTTGTCAGATTCTCTAAATCTGCTCTCGGTTACGCCTCCCACAATGTCCGTCAGATCCTGCGAATGTTTCAGGTCGATTTTGGTGCTGATGGCGCTTTCGTGATTATCACGTAGTTCATCTATCGTGAAATGATCACCGTTAAGGTTGGTCCCAGCATGAGTCAGGATGAACGTAAACTTCTGGTCATCTGAAGGAGTCTTATCTGCAGCCTCGGTGGACATCTCATCGTGTTGAATAATATCACCGGTCAATGATGTGTGGCATTGTCGGTTTATGAACTCTGCGGATTTTGTTAGCCTCTTTTTCTTTGGTTTCGAAGCTATAATCAAATATTCCTGAGCATCGCGTCCCGAACCCTCACCCGCATAGCGTGCAATCCCATAAGACACCGCGCGACGACGGAAATCGACCGTGTCATACTTTTCAGCGATCATCCCTTTCAATTCAGCCGCAGTGGGATAGGCTTTATCCCGGTAACTCATGAGTAATCTAGCCTTGCCATTGGCTGATCCTTGAATGAAACCCTGGATCAATTCGCGGATGCTGTCCTTGTTGTATTTGGTTTTCGAAGCGTAATTACGGCGTTTGTTATCCAGGATTTCTTTGCCCTTCCAATAGCTCATTAGACCTTCTACAAAGTGCATCTTGTCTTCATAGTCATTGAACCCAAACTGTGTCATGTAGGGCGGATCGGCATAGACCAGATCGACATTGACATTTTGTATCAAACTCACTGCTTCCTGCTTATAGACTTTGCATTTACTCCCGTTGTCGAAAACTAACTTGTTTGCATCATGAATGCATTTGACGAACAACTGCTTAAATTCAGACAAAGGAGGATTGCCAATGTGGGAATTGGGATACTTGTTAGCGTCGTCGGGAATCGGTCCCGTCAAACTCTTCTTCGATCGTGAATATTCTCCGAAGCAAGCACGAATTTGACAAGTGCGACCCAGGGCAAAGAGTGCAATATCTCTCTTATATCCCTTGAGTTGCTGAATATTGGCATAGGCATTCTCAAGAAATTCGAGAATAGGCTTGGTGTAATAATAACCGTAGAAAGTCTTGACAATGAAATCACCTGCTGAGGAATTAAGCTCTAATAATGCTTCTATCTCCTCAACCGAAATGGTGACTGATGAATTCTCAATCACAGCACGTGCGATGTGATAAGGATAATCCAACAGGTCATTCGAGATGACTTTCAATCCTTTCTTTTTATAGAAATACCCCACATTTGCACCGCCACTGAACAGGTCCAAAACCGACTTGACCCCCTCCGGTGTGTACTTCCAGATCCAATCCAGCATGTCATGTTTCGAGCCCATGAATGCAGTGACTCTCGCGTTTGAATCCTTAGCTGCCTCCCCTGAAGGCATGCCCCAGTGAAAACTGGGGTCAGCCACAGTCATGAATGATTCTTCGATTTCCGCTTGGGTAGCGATTTTGTTGCTGCAAACAAAGATATGTTCTTTTCCATGTGATGCTTCGCCAGAGCGATTCCTTCCCGCCATCGTGTATGCATGATCCTTGCTGAACATCCGTGATTGTTTTCCGTTGTTCTCGATCAGTTTCTTCATCTTCGCTTCGTTCGGATAAGCATGATCTCGATAGGAAATAATCCAATGTTTTACGCTTTTCGCCTTGCCCAGAAAACCATCGAAGAACTCTTCGGAGTTGGCTTGAGTAACCGTCTTATGACCAGTATGAAACTTCTTCACCCGACTCGATTCATCGATTTCCAGATCCTTCCAGTATGACATCAAACCTTCAACGAAATGATATGAGGTCTCATAATTGGTTGTTGAAAACTCTGTTGCATAAGGTGGGTCGAAATATGCCAGGTCAACCTTTGCCTCGGGCAGGACTTCCAGAATATCCTTGTTGAACGCTTTGTTTTCTTTGCCATTATCAAAGACCAGGGCGTTGATCCGGATGACGTTATTCCGAAACCGGTCGCTGAATTCTTTGGGAGTATCTGCTCGACGCTTGCCGTTGCCTTTAGAGGTGGAAGCGAAGTGGCCATAACTCCCGGAACCTGAAATACAAGATTTTCCGAGTGCAAATAGTGCAATGTCTCGTTTATAGCCTTTGAGTATGTTGATATTTTCGCGAATATTGTCTATTATTAGGTGAACGCCGGACTGGAAGAATTTACCCCGGAAGGTTTCCTGGACGAAATCTCCAGCTTTGGGATTAGTTTTTAGCAAAGCATCGAGTTCGTCCTCGGAAACCGTAACAGAGTTGTTCTCGATGATCGCTCTGGCGATGTGGTAACAGTAACGCAGCCGGTCGTTGGCAACCACGCGCAGCCCCTTAGCCTTGTACATGTAACCAA
>CAZCPP010000483.1:0-3064 GCA_964500655.1 uncultured Anaerolineaceae bacterium
TGGTTATCACCTTTTCAGGCTTTCGCTGCTCAAACCTGACTTCGCCAACAGACTCAAGAATCTTGTGTAAATGGGTGAGTTGGCTGGTCACAGAGGGCACCGGTCTTCAAAGCGTATTACAAGTTGGTTGAGTATCTTGGGCCAGTTTTGAAGGGGAGCGGTCCACTTTTTAGTGATGTCCATTGTAGCCAGGTAGAGCAATTTTCGAACTGCCTGAGGGGTGGGGAATGAGGATTTGTTTTTGATCACCTTTCTCAATTGGCGGTGGTAGCCCTCGACCGTATTAGTAGTATAGATCAAGCGGCGGATTTCCTTGGGAAACTCAAAGAAAGTAGCCAGCTCCTCCCAGTTGTTTTGCCATGATTTTATGGCGGCGCCATACTTGCCACCCCAGGTTTCTTCAAGCTTGAGCAAGTTGGCTTCAGCCTCTTCGCGGATGCTGGCCTGGTAGACGGTTTTCAGGTCGGTGGTGAAGGCTTTGCGGTCTTTCCAGACCACATATTTCAGGCTGGTGCGGATCTGGTGGATGACACAGCGCTGCACTTTGGTTTTGGGAAAGATGGCATGGATCGCATCTGAAAAGTCGCTCAGGCCATCGATGGCCGCAATGAAGATATCTTCCACGCCCCGGTTTTGCAGATCGGTGATCACGGATAACCACATCGTCCCAATGTCCTTCGGGAGAAATTGTCTCCCTCCCCCGTACCGTGCAAAAACCTCATCCCAAGTAATTTGCTCTAGAAAAACAGCATTTTTCCTCCAGTCGCAATGAGTTGGTAAAATGGTGTCATCTCTCACTTTGGAGCACAAGATCAGATGGGTTGGTTTATTCTCAAGCACATTTTCTCCACCATTTTTTGCACGGTACGGGGCCGAATAAACTGTGCCAACCTCACTGCGGGAAACAAGCAACTGGTAACCAAATGGGTTATCATACGGAAGCGAGTATCTTTGAAGAGCCCGGTGCGATAATTCCGCACGCCGGGATCTGTGCAGGGGGAGGGCGGGTAACTGCCCTCCCTACCGCGACGCTGGCTAAAAACATTTCACAGAGAAAGTGAGCATCAGAAATGTCATTAACTGACAAAATCTATCAGATTAAAGTAATCCTTCTGCGTAGCAAACCCCCAATCTGGAGAAGGTTGTTGGTTGCAGGTGATGCTACGCTATTCGATGTGCATAAAATTTTTCAGATTGCGATGGGTTGGACCAATAGTCATTTACACCAATTCATTATTGAGGGAGAATATTACAGCATCCCAAGTGAAGAAGATTGGGAACCGGTCATCGATGAACGCAAATATCGGCTGGCCGAGATCGCCCCGTTTGAACAAAGCAAATTTATCTACGAGTATGATTTTGGTGACAGTTGGGAACATGAAATCGTGGTAGAGAAAATCCTATCAGTTGATCCTAAAGTGAAATATCCATACTGCCTGAAAGGGAAAAGAGCCTGTCCACCGGAAGACGTTGGCGGGGTGTGGGGTTTTGAAGGGTTTTTGGAAGCTATGAAAGACCCGAAACATGAAGAACACGCCTCCTATGTTGAGTGGTGGGGTGGACTATATGATCCGGAAGCGCTAGACTTGGATGAAATCAATCAAGGATTGCAAGATATTGATCAAATCGATTGGTGGTGGGAAGATCTCTAGTGCAGAAGAAGTTCTTCCGCACATCATTTTGAAAGTAACAAGCCAGCTAATCCCGTACCGTGCAAAAACCTCATCCCAAGTAATTTTGCTCTAGAAAAACAGTATCTTACTCCGTTTTACCTCACAAGTCCGGGCGGATGAACCAAGTAGCCAGCACAGCTACCATTACCAGATGTTAAGATGATTGAAGAAAGACCGGAGATCATAAAAATTTTCTCAGAAGCCACAAAAGAGGCACATCGAAATGGCCTGTTCGGAGACGTATGGGAATGGCAACTTTATGTCAAACCTTGGGGGTTTCGATTAAGTGATATTCAAGAAAATATCAAATTATGGTATGGACTTTATGATCAAATGGTTCCAGTTAAAATGGGAAGATATTTGGCTCAGGAATTACCAAATGCTCATCTAATAGAAGTAAAAGACGGGGGGCATTTTTCTACTGTGAATAATTATTCCGAAGATATTTTGGAATATTTAAAAAGTTGACATCCAATATAAAGGCACTTAGCATGGGATCAAATCCAATTAATTTAGGTTTTCGCTTTTTACTCGAGCTAGCAGCATTGGTGATTTTTGGCTATTGGGGGTGGAGTCTTTCTGACGCTGCGTTGAGATACATATTGGCAATAATTCTCCCTGTTCTGGCAGCAATTCTTTGGGGAACTTTTGCCGTCATTGATGATCCCAGCCGATCTGGAAAGGCACCTGTTCCTGTTTCTGGATGGCTCCGACTAGTCATAGAGTTGGCATTTTTTGGATTAGCAGTATTTGTGCTATTTACGAGCAGGAACGAAACCTTTGCTTGGATTATTGGAGGAGCAGTAGTTTTCCATTACTTACTTTCCTATGACCGAGTAATCTGGTTATTGCAGCAGAAAACTGAAAACAGTGAATAAAAAGATACTCCATCGAAAGATTGTTTAGATTTGTATGTCGATTTATAGAAGAAGGTTTTTATGAAATCTCCCAGTAAAGATCTTTTATCTTTCTTTATGATCGCAATTGGATGGATGTGGTTGCTAAACCTTCCTCGTGTGATGGCATCTCAAGGTATTATCACTTTTCTAAGTTCCCCTTATTTAAAAATTATTGGAAATACCCATCTGAATTTTCAAAAGGACGGATAATGAGAGCTTTATTCGAAATACCAAACTTAAACATTTACATCCAACTTGCGGTTACGGTCGTATCCATTGCAGTGCACTTGTTTAACCAGCGTAACAGGAAGCAAAAAGAGAAAGCAATTAAAATCATCGCGATCTATACAATAGGGTTATCTGGTTGGTTCGGTATTATGAGTGGTTTGTTCGGACATATCATCTATGCAAACGAAGTTGCTGCTAATATTGGTTGGCCGTACCCTTTAAAAACCTCATCCGACAGAAAACTGGGCTGAACAGATGGCAAAA
>CAZCPP010000484.1:0-3053 GCA_964500655.1 uncultured Anaerolineaceae bacterium
CCGAGGAAGGTCTCTTTTTTCAACCCTTATACCTTACTTTAAGAAAGCCCTGCAATTGACCTGCCCCGAAAACTGGTCCAAAAGCTATGTTAGTATTTAGCCAATTTTGAAGAAGGTTAGCAAACACAGGGTCTGAACTAACAACCCCAGGGTCGTGGGTTCCTATCTTTCAAGTCCCCTGTAGGGCTTATATCCTTCGGGTCGTAGGTTTTTCTGCTAATTTCGCTAAAATCCATCAATAAAGACACCTTGAAGGGGTCTTTATCTAGTAGAGGGTAGCGGACCTGTTCCGAACCTTTTTAAACCAATTTCTAGGGAAAAATATGGTACGACAAGGTTATTTTTTTAGGAATTTAATCGCAAATAGATTATTCGTCAAGTAATTTTTGCATTACTTATCTTTTACTTATTTGGCCTCGAACCTTCGACCTCCGGGTTATACCATTTGCCAAGATTCCTTACTGTTCCTATTGTATCGCATTGGCACCCTAGTTACTACTCGAAAAAATTGAATTATCATTCCCAATAATTTTTTCAATTGGAATAAAACCATCAAATCCTACATAGCCAATTATTTCACCATTATCTCTAATAATATTCCTATTTTGAATGAATACTATAAGCCATATAATGATTTTAGCAAAGTACGTGAACAGTATCAAATTCTGCTCCAAGTAGGTCGATATCTGTCCGAGGTTTATTCTGGTGCATCTGCCAGGCGGAAGGCCAGATTCACAGCAGAAATGGCGTCTTCAGCATAGCCATCCGCGCCAATCTTTTTGGCGTAAGCCTCCGTAACCGGCGCTCCCCCGACCATGACTTTAACCTTTTCGCGTAATCCGGCTTCATCCAAGGCCTGAATCAGCTTTTCCTGTTGCAGCATGGTGGTAGTTAATAACGCGGACGCTCCGATGATGGTTGCATCAGATTCTTTTACCGCTTCAACAAATGCAGAGGCCGGCTGGTCAACACCAATGTCTTTGACCTGGAAGCCGTTAGCCGTCAGCATTGTTGCTACCAAGGTTTTGCCAATCTCGTGCAGGTCACCCTCGACAGTTCCTAAAACAACCTGAGCAACAACCTCACGCTTTTGATCCCCTATCAAGGCAGGCTCAAGGACATCCAAGGCGCCCTTCATCGCGTCAGCCCCGATGATCAATTCGGGCAAAAAGTATTCGCCATCGGCAAATAATTCGCCTACCTTTTGGATCCCTTTCGTAAGACCGTTTGTAATGCATTCCAGGGGATCCAATCCCTTATCAAGAGCCTCTTTGGCGAGAGCAACCGCGTCTTCCGCTTCTCCAGTAATTACAGTCTGGGCTAATTTTTCATATATCTTTTCTTTCATAATGTGCCTCCAAATATTTTGTATTGATTTTGCCAAGAGTTTCTATCTATGCAAATACCAATTTCTTTCTTGAGCACTTTATTAAATCAAATCCATACTCTGATCCTAAGAACCTTCTTTTATTCGCTCATATTCAGATTCAACTTTAATTACAAACTTAAAAAGCTTTTTTTGCTGATAACAAAATTTTATCAAGTTCCTTCTGAATACTTGAGTCTAATGGATCAGGATTGTGATCCTCCAAAATCCGTCTCACTTCTTCACGGGCAATCTCAATTACACCATCTGCTTTTTTTCTCCCTTTCTCATTCGTTTTCATTGTCATGTCTGATAGGGGAATATTCCGCATATTCCTAACTGTATGTTTTTGTGATAAGAAAGTTCCCCTCGGACCCACTTCACGGATTACATCTAATGCCATTGTCTCTGGAGTGATTTCAAATCCTGACGCTGTGATTCTGTCATCAAACAGTTTATCATTGTCTAGAATCATTGCCTCTAGACTCGCAATAGTTGCACCCTCTAAGGTTCCAAAGCGAAGTATCATTTCAGAGCCAGTCAAAATCGAAATTAGAGTCGGGTCTTCTTTTGCATATTGCCATCCAATTTCATGCGCATTACTGTTTCCTCCTAGTGATAAACTTGAAATACCTTGAGCATGTGCAAGTTCAACTCCCCCTCCTAATAATGGACCTGACCATGGAGAATGGTCAATATAGAGCGAAGTCCTCGGATTCATAACACCCGGAAAGAGTGAGTAGAAGTTTGGTGATCCAGGATAAGCAAGTTGCAAGAGAACCAACCCTCCAATAATTTCTGCATTTCCTATCACTAGACTACCAGCAGGTGTTGCCAGGCCTGTTGACATTAAAGTAGGCATAGACATAAATCCAACAGGAATCCCAGCTTTGGCAAAGACTAAAACTGCTTCCAGACCAAAGGTGTCGTGGGCAAGTGGAGCAATGGTGCAAACCAAAGATGACAATGGAGATCTTTTTCGCAATTTATCTCGATCACCACACAATGCCAATGCCATCTCTACTGCGTAATCCGCCTGTGTTTCTCCTAAGACCGTTTCAGTTTGAACATGTTTTCTGCTATTCAGGAATGCTGCTTGGATTTCGTGCAATGGAGCCAAATCACCATAATCTCCTGCACTGACCAGTGGCCAGTAAAATGCTAATTGCTCCAAGTAATCTGCTATAAGGGCTGATTGAGCTACATCTTCCTTTGTTGAATAACGCTTCTCACCCGTTTCGAAGTCATATATAAATGCGGCTGAGCCAGAAGTGCTAAAGTAACTGTGATTCTTTTGAAGATGGAAATCATATTTAGGATCACGGCCTCCCATGCTAAAATATCTAGGTATTGTAGACAAAGCAGTTTCTACAAGATCAGAAGGGATTTTTACGATCTGGGTTTCACGATCTACCTGTGCTCCATGTTCAGCAAAGATATCCAAAGCCTTTTCTAATGGGAAATGAACACCAACATCTTCTAGTATCTCGTAAGACCCTTGAAGTAGAAGGTTAATTTCCTCGTCACTGAAAATTCGCAAGTTGTGCTTTGGTACGGCTGGTTTGATTAGTTCTGGATTATTTGTATTCATTATTGTATACTCCATTATTATCGGGATTGCCGGTGCTTCAATAAGTAACTGATGTTACGCGGCTTTGAGCAGTTGGAGTTCATCATAAGCACTTCT
>CAZCPP010000485.1:0-3050 GCA_964500655.1 uncultured Anaerolineaceae bacterium
CTAGTTGATTGGATTGAGTTAGACCCGAGGACTAATCAGGTAATGCTGAAGACTCGGCAATGATTCAACTAATCGATATTTCCTTTATTGGAACGATATTTTGGATTGGCTTTCTTAGCCTGTCACATACATATTTCCAAACTGTAATCCATGTAGAGCGTCAATATGATTATGTTTATAAGCTTGAAAACCAATTGAGCAAACACTTCGATGAGAAAGCCTTTATTAGAGAAGGTAAACATTATCGAGACAACAAAAGAAAATTTTCTTCGTGGACAAAAATCATATTCTGGATCTTATCTCCGCTACTAATCTTCTTGTTCTTATTTTCGTGGCAATTGTTTCAATTTAGAAATTTACAAACAGATTTAATATATTTGGTCATAAACAGCCTAATTTCATTGAGTATATTAATTTCAATGGGATTATATTTGTGGGCACTCTATAAGAAGAAATAATCTGAACTTAGATAACAAAAATGTCCCACATTTTCATCTCCTACTCCCGCAAAGATATCGACTATGTAAGAAAAATTGTCACGGCTCTTGAAGCCAGCGAATTTGATGTCTGGATTGATCTGGACGATATACCCAAAGGGGAAGATTGGGAGCAGGAAATCTACCGTAACATCAACGAAGCTGAAGCATTTCTTTTCATGCTCAGCCCGGACTCAGTTATATCCGAGATGTGCAATAAGGAGATTGCGCATGCGGTAGAAAACGGCAAACGCATCCTACCAATTGTGATTCGGGATGCTGATGTAGAAAAATTCCTGTTTAAAAATTCAAGAGAAGAAATCTCAAAACGAAATTGGATCTTTTGTCGCCAGAGCCAAGATAATTTTTTAAAAACTATTGAAGAAGTTAGTGAGACCATTCATGCGGATTACGAGTGGTTGAGATATCACACCCAATTGCAGCTAAAGGCACTGGATTGGGAGAGAAGGAAGCGTAATCCCGATTCCCTGATATATGGAGACATGCTTGATGAGGCACAACAGTGGATAGGTAATCCTAAAACTGTCGATCCTGATCCGACGCTGCTTATGCTTACGTACTTGCAATCTAGTCAACAAGAATCCCAACAACGGAAAGAGAAAGCAAGGCGGCGTATTTTGCAATCTGCTGGAATAGGCAGTGGCATAATAATTTTACTGGTTTGTGTTTTCTTATGGCTTTTAGGTGGTGGTTGGGGTCAATATTTTACGAAAACAGCACCACTCAATTATAAGGAAGTTGATGATGTAGCGTTGCAGAAAGCCCAGGGAGGTATTTCTGCAAATAGAGATTGGACTCCCGCAATCAGGGAATTTAACGGTGTAAAGATGTCTTTGGTTCCAGCCGGGTGTTTTATGATGGGAAGTTCCACAGTGGAAATTGTATCTATCCTTGCATTGTGTGAAAAAGAGTTTTATAGGATCGATGGCGATAGCTTAGGCACATGTGATCTAAATTGGTTTGATGACGTTAAAGATCAAATAAAAATTTGTTTTGATAAGCCATTCTGGATCGATGTGTATGAAGTAACAAATGCTCAGTTCAATAGGCTGATTGGTTCAGCAGCAATAAAAAACAGGAAAAATGACAACCGTCCACGGGAGAATATTACGTGGTTTGAGGCAGCAAAATTTTGTCAGGATCGTGGAGGGAGATTACCTACAGAAGCTGAATGGGAATATGCGGCAAGAGGTCCTGACGGGTTAATCTATCCTTGGGGAAATGAGTTTAATTCTAATAACCTCAGCTATGGTAGCACAGGTTTTTTTTCAAGCCTCCAATCGTCCATGGTAGGGAACTTTCCAAACGGAGCATCTTGGGTTGGCGCGCTTGACATGAGCGGCAACCTTTGGGAGTGGACTAATAGTATATATGCACGTTACCCGTACAATCCAAATGATGGCAGGGAAGTTGACGGACAACATGATGACAGAAGCAACCGCGTGAGCCGAGGCGGTTGCTTTATGGACAATGGTGTAAACATGGGAGGAGCCAATCGGCTTGAAATCGGGCCAACAGCCAGAATCCCAACTCAAGGTTTTCGGTGCGCGATGAATTTTCATTCAATACCTTAATAGAAGACCTACCAAATACAGTCTGCGTCTCAAGTCATCGCCACCATTAACTAAGTGTTGAGAAAGCATAGGACAAACGTGTTTTAAAAGATTGCATAAATGAACACTGAAGTACTAAAAGTGTGGCCCGAAACGTTGACTCCGAAGCAAACCTGAGAAGTACAAGCTGCTACTGGTTATGGATAAATCGGTAACACGTACGAATGGGAAACACGCGCACACAACAACTGCGTGGCAACTGGTACTTGGAATGTACTTTCGATTTGTCCACCGTTGCGTGGTGCTAAAAAAGATAGGCATCTGAACACTATAATCTGATACCAAACCAACCAAGAAAGTAGGCATCTATCATGTCTGTGCAAGTGTTAAAGAAAAATGGAACCGTTTTGCTCACTATTATCCTTCTTGGCCTCTTGTTCTTATTTTTTACAGCACCGCGCTGGGTATCATCCACAATGCAGGATACAGCTATCAAGGCTTTTGGAAGTCAAACAAGTGTTATTACATGGCAGGATGAAAAATACCTTTGGGAAAAACGCTACTTGAGCCATGATTTGACAGATAATAAATGTATGGAAGGTGCTTTTGGCCCTGGCTGGATCCAAGTCATAGTATCGTTCGAGTGGCGGCGTATTGAATTTTCCAGTGATACTTGGACAGAATGGAATAGAGGATATGCTTTGTACCTTGTGGAAATCCATGAATTCCAGGCTCCTTTTGTCGCAAAAAAGGTTGAGGTATTCGATAATGTGAGGCCTAATCCAATACCAATATTTCCGTCTGCGCCATTTGAATGTTTTCCACCATGAGCGGAACCAGAGGGTACAATTACCCCTAAGCCAAAACCTATGCCCACACCCGAAGCCCTTGCCCGCCAAATCATCAACCAGAAGCTGAGTGCTGCAGTGGTATATTGGTGACGAGTGATCTGCTCAATTAGTCATTCAAATATTATCAATTCCCCACAGTCAATTTTATT
>CAZCPP010000486.1:0-3040 GCA_964500655.1 uncultured Anaerolineaceae bacterium
GTCCTCAAACGGATTATGACCAGCCCGTCCAAAGACGACCATATCCGCTTCCGGAAAACACGCTTGCAGACTTGAGGCTTTATGCTGATCCCAGGTGAGATCCCACTTTCCTTCCAAAATAAGTACAGGAATCGGACACTCGCTAAATACGTCCATGAAATCAAGTCTTCCAAGTGATGAGTTTATAGCGCGACGTAAATCCTCATCGTGTTTCCATTCGTAGAGTGCCTTTCTTGCCAATTTTTCCCGAGAGGGTTTATAGAAGTTCTGCCGTTTCCAGTCCCCATTTAAGTGGATGTTGAACACGATTTGTTCCAGGGTAAGATGTTCAGTTTTATATATCTCACCAATTCTCTGTCTCTCCTCGCTTGACATGAATTCGTATTGCCTTGAACCGGCATCATCGACAGGCAAGCCATGACAAGCCGACCCGACAAGCACCAGACCGGCAAGGCGTTCGGGGTATTTAACTGCGTAGGCCCGCGCCAGGCTGCCACCATATGAGTGACCAAGAACCACCCACTTGCCGATACCCAATGCTTCACGGAGCTTTTCCAGATCATCGACTGCTTGATCTATGGTGTATCCGTCACCCTCAAAATACTGGGAAATCCCACATCCCCTCTGATCGTAATAGATTATCTTAAGGAAATTTTTTGCCCGGGAGAAATACGGATGAAAGTAATGATGAGTAGCCCCCGGTCCGCCATGAAGAAGTACAATCGGTGTTCCCTGTCCTTCCTGTTCGCAATAGAGACTACAATCGTCTGCATGGACATATCCCTTCCGGATGTCCATTTCATCACAGAGACGAGGCGGATGAGGGATGTCCAGAATGAGCTCTTTCGCAATAACGACATTGCGATCTAAAACGGCTTCCCTGCTATTCTGTGATGGATGGTCTTCTGCTGAGCTTGATGCTATCAGCAAGCTGAGCAAAAGGGTAACAGCAAATAAATAAACGAATCTTCTAATCATGACTTCTCCTTGTCGACAATAATTAGTTTGATCCGCATAAGATGCGGAGTTTTTGTTTTCTTTCCGTATAAGACGCCTTCGAGCAAGTGAGTGGCAAAAGAATGCTGGAACGTGTGGCATGTGGTGCGTTTCATCAGACCTGCCTTAGTGACAGCGGCTCTGATTGCCTTTTGAACCAGCATTCTTTAATATGTAGCGGTCCCGTTGCCTTGAATGACGATTAATCCATCTGTTTTCCATTCTTTCCTTCTAGCTAACAACAAATCTCACCGGCGGCAATGAAGCGTAGCGGAATACTGATCAGGTGTAGTGCTTTGTTCTCTATCACGTTTTAATCCCCAAAGCCTCCTCCAAGAGGGATCGCGCAGGCTCACTCATTTCCCGTATTGAGCTCATGAAGAGTTTGTATTTTTGGAATGCTACCAATGACTCCTGATTCACCGCAGTTTGTCCCTCGCTATTGATTCTGTCCATGTGGCTAAAAAAGTCCGCCGCTGCTTTGGCTACACACTCGAATAACCGGTAAGACGAAATACGTTCGAAAATCGCTGGCAGCGCTGCATGGAAACTCATGTAATCTGGAATCATACTACCAGTACAGCGGTCAAGCTGTTCATCAAGTTGAGCCACCACGTCTGCAGCCGCACGATCAAGGAATGCCTGCCAATCAGGACTGGCAAGATTCTCAATGATATTCTTAAAAGCAAGATCTAAAGGCTTTGCTAATGAGCTGACTTGTTCGTACGTTTTGTCATCATCACATCGAGTTCGAAGCTTATTACGTAGCGAAGCAAGTCGGTCACTTGCTGGAGGATGAGAGTCTTCAAATTCTACTCCCAGTGCCTCAAGACCTGCGAAAACTGAAATTGCTATCTCTGCCCCCGCATAGCAGATCTCAAGCGGTACCGGAGACTCCTTTTGATTCCTCGACGACAAAAGTGCATCTAAAGCGAATCTGTCCGCCGCAAGTTCGTCTTTCCATGCAGAGTCTATGGCTTCTGCATCCTGTTTCTCGGCAATTGCTTTGATTTCGTTGTAGATATGCCCAATCTCGTGTGCAAGGAAGAAGCTTTCAGCTTCTGTAGCGAGCATCGACGCAATCGTCATTTGCTGCATCGTGATTGGGTAATTTGGCCCGAACGCTTGCTTTGTTTCGACATACCAGAAGAAAATGTCAGTTATTACACGGCACGTTTCATCAAACGAGACAGTCTCATGGTCTGATTGTTCCTCTTTCGGCGAGAAGCGTGTAGAAAGCGCTCGCGTTACACGATACAGAAACTTCGATAGTCCACTATTGAATATTACAGCATATGTTGGTCCATCAAGACGGACAGCCTTCGCGTTTGGAATAGGATCGTTGATTTCCCCAACCGCTATTATGTCCTCTTTTACTAGCTCAGTAAAAAAGTCAGGAAACCCAAGGCACAGTCGGGAAAAGAGCGTCTTTGCATAGTCCTCCGAATGGACCCTTTGAACTATGTCTTTCATCTTCTCTTCATCTCCACCATGTAGCGCTAGCAGCGGTTCTGAGACATATGCAGGCTCCGAACACTTCGGAGGATACTTGGTTTTTAGCTGAGTGATATAGCCAGAAGGCGATTCATAGGATGATTGATCAGCGTTCAGTTCTCGGTCCTCCGCTTGAGCTTTATCTTCATGCTTGCCTGCGCACCCACTTCTAATTTCCCTAATAGCTCAATTCCTCCTTTGGCGTTAACCACGAGGCTTAGCTCCACTTCGTCAATTACGAAGCCGCCTATATCATTTCCCGGATCAATGACATCCTGGAAATTCTTGACAAAAGCCTTCAGATTGTCAGATAGAACTTCAGCACTAACCTGAGTTGTTGCGACTACTTTTCGGGCAATCTTTGGAAGGGCACTTTGTTTGTTGCCATTTGTATCTGTTGCCCAGATGGCGATAGTGTTGTCGCTTTTCTTTACCATTAGTTACCTCCTATGAGTGATTTCGATTGATGTACACGTACTTTTTGACCCATAACAATAATTAAATTGACCCACAAAAGTAGCAAATTTTTTATTTCCAATCCGAATAAAAT
>CAZCPP010000487.1:0-3029 GCA_964500655.1 uncultured Anaerolineaceae bacterium
GTGGGGTTGATTTAGTACGTCTGGCTAATGACCTACCAATGATAATCACTCTTGATAGTTGTCAATTGATTATCAGTCAAGTAATGTGCATTTAAAGTACAAATAGTTACAAATATTTTAATCATTTTTTACTTCTATGTCCAATTTAAAATGAAAACCTTTCTACAACTCTGAAAGAAATAAGTATAGAAGACTTGACAAAAAACTTTTGCCAATCACCGTTCATCAAATTTATTTTCTATAATCAAATATATCAGAGAAAAATTAATTTTTAATCAATCATTTTATACTGGACCTACTTTATCAATCCCACGGGTCAAAATATCACTTGATTATAAAGTGATTATTTTTTATAATATAAATCGCTCCATGACAAGTCTTTAATATTTGCAATATATACAATATTTACTCTGGTACGTTATTTCATAATTGTTTACAGTGCTACAATTTTCATGATACCTGTATCTGTTACCGGTAAATCCTATACCCATTTATAGAATGAAGTACTTCTTAATCATCTGTATTCGTCCAATAATGGAGAGTCGATATGACGCACCATTTCGCCATCGAAAAACAGGTAACCGAGTGGAGCTATACTTCCAAACAGCAACATGATGATCCACTTAACATGCTAAAACTAGATATCATTATTACGCATAATGATGGTGGTTTCTGGCAAATACCCGCATTTTGGGCAGGTGAAAAGGAATGGCGAGTTCGCTTCTCGCCGCCCGGACCAGGTACTTATACTGTTCAATCTAACTGTTCAAATCCAGCAGATTCCGGTCTGCACAATATTGATAGTATATTGGAGGTGTCTCATTACAAAGGTAACAATCCACTATTGATCCATGGCCCATTGCGTGTTGCCAAATCGAAAAAAACATTCGAACATGCAGACGGTACACCGTTCTTCTGGCTCGGCGACACCTGGTGGATGGCGCTCTGTAAACGGCTATCATGGCCGATAGACTTCAAACTGCTTACTTCCGATCGTATAGCAAAAGGTTTCAATGTTATACAGATTGTAGCCGGGCTTTACCCTGATATGCCGGGATTTGATGAGCGTGGCGCAAACGAGGCCGGCTTTCCGTGGGAACGTGATTATTCACGCATCAACCCTGCCTATTTCGATGAAGCAGACATGCGTATTCATTGGCTCGTGCAAAACGGTCTGGTACCTTGCATTGTCGGTTGCTGGGGCTACTATCTGCCGCTTCTTGCCATGGATAAAATGAAACAGCATTGGCGTAATCTGATTGCCCGTTGGGGAGCCTACCCGGTTGTTTGGTGCCTGGCAGGTGAAGCAGCAATGGCGTATTATCTCAGCGAAGACAAAAATCATGACCAACAGATGCAAATCGAGGGTTGGACCGAAATTGGGAGGTATGTGCGGGAAATTGATCCGTATTCTAGACTCATCACAATCCACCCGAATCAGATCGGTCGGGATCAGGTCGAAGATGATTCTATTCTGGATTTTGATATGCTGCAAACCGGCCACGGTGGATATAACAGTGTGCCAAACACAGTGGATTCTATTCGTCGTGAGTACGAACGCACGCCGACAATGCCGGTATTGGTTGGTGAAGTGAATTACGAAGGCATCATCCACAGCACTCAAGATGAAGTGCAACGGCTGACATTTTGGGCATCAATACTTTCAGGTGCCGCGGGGCACACATATGGAGCGAACGGGATTTGGCAGCTCAACTCACGGGAACAATCATACGGACCATCCCCTCATGGTGGGAACTGGGGAAACACACCCTGGCAAGACGCCTCTCAACTTCCTGGCTCACAGCAACTCGGTCTCGCACGGCAATTGTTGGAACGATATCGTTGGTGGGAATTTGAGCCGCATCAGGAATGGGTCGATCCTGCTGGAAATCCGGAAAATGTCAGCGCTCCGTTTGCGGCAGGAATTCCGGGACAGGTGCGGATTATTTATTTCTACGATCCAACATTCCCCTGGTTTGATAAGCGGATCACAGTTTTAGCAATCGAGCCAAACGTTCAATATTCTGCTTTCTTCTGGGATCCACGAACTGGTGAGGAACACCCGATTGGCAAAATTGAACCAGACACCAATAACTGCTGGCAGGTGCCGCTTCAGCCAACATTTAGCGACTGGGTATTGGTGCTCGAGGCAACAGGAGCTCGGGCATGAAAACATCATTCAACAAAATCTGCTTCGACCGTTATATATTTGCTTGGCTTGGATTCATAATTTTTACAATCTTTCTCATTTTATTGACTCAGTCCAAATCACTCGAAGAAAAATACCCAGGGAAAAAAGTTTTACGTGTTGCATTTTACATGCGCGTGCCGGAAGTTGGACGTGTCTGGGATGAAGTAAAGGCCAATTTTGAAAAAGAACACCCAGACGTTCTCATCATCTGGGTTGAGGATATTCAAAAAAAGCTTTCCATTCTTGAAGCCGCGAACATGCTGCCGGATATCATGACGCCCAATACGTTTTTTCTCTATCGCTACCGAAACAGCCTAATACCACTCGACGATCTGATTGAGCAAGATCAGCATGACATGCAGTTTGACGATTTTTACACCGGGCTATTGAAATTATGTAATTACAACAATAAGCAGCTCACAATACCCTACGTCTTCAATGTGTCGCTGCTCTACTACAACATCGATAAGTTCAACAAAGCCGGCGTTCCACTGCCAACAGCACATTGGACATATGATGATTACATAACAGCGGCAAGACAACTCGAACGGTACGATGAGCAGGGACGGCAAATACAATGGGGGACTTCCATTATACCGTCCTGGTGGATTGAGTGGCTGAGTCACGTCCATAAAGCCGGTGGCCGATTTATTTCTGATGACTGGCGTCGTAGTCCGATGGAGAAACCGGAAGCGATTCGCGGACTAACTTTTTTTAATGATATTGTGAATACGCACAAGGTCTCCCCAAAAGCACGCGATTTGGATAATATCCCTTTCCTGAATCAGCAGACCGCAATGGATTTCGCAGGCCACCTTGATAACTGGATCGGCTTGCG
>CAZCPP010000488.1:0-3006 GCA_964500655.1 uncultured Anaerolineaceae bacterium
AAACTTTTGCTGTTTTGAGGAGGGTCTAGCACCCTTTTTGCAGTAGAGTCACAAGTCTTTCAACGAAGAATTTCAAAAAGCGTTCCAGATGTCTGTCGAAGAATATTACGTTTGTGTCACAGCTATTGCTGTAAATTACATGAATCCAAAAGTTAATTCGGGGCTGTTTAATGTGAATGAGTTGGTTAACACATCTCCTTACGGCCATGTTGTCAAAAAATATTTGAATCTTGAGTGTCAAACTGCTGACGAATTTAAGGTGGCACTTTAGGGAAACGTGAAAACAGATTCGGATAACTTAATTGCATCAGATTTTAATTATCTGCCTATAAGAGAAAAACCTATTTTCTGTACAAGTGACGGCCGTGCAATTATTTTGGATCCTGTTTTCTTCAGCGAGAAATTGACTATAGGACCATTGTTTCTCGTACCTAAAACAAGACGAGAGAAAGCCTTTACCAATTTCGGAAAAGCATTTGAAAATTATGTTTGCGATATTCTTAAACGTATGTTTCCTGATCTGTCTAAAGTTACAAACAAGCGGATTAACTGTAATATTGTTTGTAAAACTCAAGACAAACAGGAGTTTGAGATAGATGCTTGTCTAAACGATATTACAGAAGTTGTATTTTTTGAGACCAAAACAGGTTTAATCCGTGAGGATAAGATTTTGGTTGAAGATTATGAGCTATATTTAAAACATCTGCGCGAAAAATATGTTCAAACCGAAGATGATAATAAAGGAATCGGGCAGCTTGCTAAGATTGTTGAATTTCTTGCTTCTCGAACATGGTTGGGAGAAAATCAAGAATTTAGTAAAGCTAAAAAGATTTACCCCGTGCTGATTGTCCAAGATCCATTATTGAGCGCGCCAGTTTATGGTGAATTTTTTGCGTCAGAGTTTCTTAAATTATTAATTCCCGATTCGCCAGCCTCAAATGGAAAATTTTTGATTGGAAATCTTGAAGTAGCTTTACCTATTATTATCACAATAGATGAATTAGAAAACCTTGAGGCATCAATTGAACATTTTGGTTTTCGGGACATGCTTTCTGATTATTCGATATCATGCCCAGACCGTTTAGTAACCTTACACAATTTTATAGCGTCATCACCTTATAACAAGCAACTATACCAAAGTAAGAATGTTGCTAACTCGAGCATAGAAATTGTCAATAAGAGCAAGAAAGCGTTCTTTCCCGACGCTCCCGACTTTGAACGCTCATCTTGACAAATCACCCATCCGTCACAAATTTCCGCCCAACACAATACCAAAAACGCTGACAAGGATGAGTACGTTTCAAAGCGATTTTCAAAGAGCAGCGCTGAAGCGGTGCAAGCAAGGCAAAAACGCAAAAGCCGAATACTCCCCCCCGAGTTGAAAGACCGAAAAGTAGGCATGAAAAACGGTCTCGGACATCAACGTCACGAGACCGTAATCTGTTTAAAAGACAAAATACCCTTACTTCACAGGCGTCAACTCGATCACCGGGATCACGCGATCGGTCTTGCGTCGATAGTCATCGAAACCGGGGAAGGTTCAAATCCAAACGCAGGCCGGTCGTGAGGCCGCAAAAAACTCCCCATAAGTACATCACCTAACCGCGCTATAATCCCGTCCATGCCAAATCGCATCCTGCGTTCCCCCGCTGATCTGAACACTGAAGATATTCGCGCCCTGTATGCGGGTTTTGATACCCCCATTACCGCGCTGGATTGTGGTCAGATGTGCGCGCCGCACAACCCATCTGGGCTGCCCTTTTGGTGCGATATCTGTCACGCCGTCCCGGCGACGTATCCCAGCGAGTGGAGTGCGCTGCAACCTGTCACGGATCTCTGGCATATATGGTTTGGGGAAAGTGATATAATTATTCCAGAAATTCGGAAATGCTGATTTTCTGGAGAAAAACATGAAAACCACCATACAAATCCGGGGGAAAGGGACGATCACTCTGCCTTCCGAACTCCGTAACAAGTATGGACTAGAAGAAGGCGAAGTGTTGAATATCATTGACCTGGGCAATGGCTCTTTCCTGCTCTCCCCCCGCCGTTCGCGCGTGGACGAACTTGCCGATAAGATGCGCGTTGAACTGGAATCGCGCGGCGAATCGCTCGAATCCATGCTGACGACGTTGCGTGAAATGCGGGAAGAATATGATGCCAAAAAGCCCTGAAGTCTTCCTGGATACCAGCGTTATCATCGCCGCTGTTATGTCACCAACGGGCGGAGCGCGGCTATTGTTCCATCTCGCTCATGCTGGCACGATTCAGTTAATGGTTGGGAAAGGCGTTTTGGGTGAAGCGGAAGAAGTCATGCGGCGCAAAGCCCCCGAACTGCTGGGTTTGCTGGCGCAACTGCTTGATGAAGCAGGCATTGAAATCTACGCTGCGCCCACTGTAAAACAATTGGAACGGGCAAATTCTCTGATCAATTATGCCCCAGATGCCACTGTTCTTGCACAGGCGATCTCAGCAAATCCTGACTGGTTTGCCAGTCACGATAAAGAGCATTTTATTGGCAATACCGCCTTGCTAGATTTACCTTTCAAGATTGGTACACCCGGCGATGTCATTGCGTGGCTGAGAGAACATCTTTCACTTTAGAACATCCAGATATTGATAATCCCCCCATGCCGCACCGCGTCCTGCGCACCCTCGCCAACCTTCACTCAACCGACATCCGCACACACTACGCGGGCTTCGATGCCCCTGTCACCGAGCAGGATTTCGGTCAGATATGTGCGACGCATAATCCGTCGGGAAAGCCCTTCTGCTGCGATATCTGTCAGGCTGTTCCGGCGGCGTATCCCAGTGAGTGGAGCGCGCTGCAGCCTGTTACCGATCTGTGGCATGTCTGGTGCGGAGATGAATGTAATGGGGATGAAGAACCCGCTTCGCACCGTGCCCGAGTCGAATCCGAAACCCCGGCCGGGATGCTGCTGTTGGCCTGTCTTGGTCCACAGGCTTGCGAACGTGAGAACCGTTTGCTCAGTTGCCGGCAATTTC
>CAZCPP010000489.1:0-2988 GCA_964500655.1 uncultured Anaerolineaceae bacterium
AACCTGTGCGACTTACTCCGTTTAAGGTGTTCGGCTTGCTCCGTTTTATGCAATTGGGGTTGCTATTCTTATCATATCAAAGATTAGCAAATTGTATACATTACCGGTAATAGTACCAATATTCAGCGTTTCTTCCGCAATTGTTGGTCTATACTTGATCTTCGTTGTTCCGAGAGAGACTTTTAAATAACGCCAATCAAAAATCTATGTTCGGGGCTATCACTTATTGTTCGCCCACTAACAACGCTTTTAGATAATGTACTATTAGCGCAAATAAAAACTCATCAATCAAATGCGCACACCTTTACGGGCTGCATAAACGCTAATTGGCTGGAGGAAAAGAGATGAAACGGCACATGATAATGTTATTTTTGGGGTCCGTGTTATTCGCTGGCCTTTGTATCGCATGCAGCACGGAGAATCACAACCTTAAGACTGTGTCCCTGATGCAGCTTATCGTGAATCCTGAGGAGTATCACGGGAAACTGGTTCGTGTCATCGGCGTATCCAGAATTGAGTTCGAAGGAGATAGTATTTGGTTCACAAAAGAACACTACAAATATAATGTCTATATGAACTCGCTCTGGATTGAGCCCGACTACAATGCCCTTGGAACCACGCGTCAACAACTCGAGCAGTTCAATGGGAAGTATGTTCTCGTGGAAGGAGTCTTCAACAAGGATAATCATGGCCATCTGGGGATGTACTGTGGGGCTTTAGAACAAGTCACACGCTTTCAGCTATGGGAAAAAGAGCAGAAGACCAGCCAACCAACGGATGCACCTGACAAGAAATAGCTGCGCCATTTCTTGCAGATGATCCTGATCGCAAGGTGGCTCCTTCAAACGGGAATCAAAAAATATTTTGAAACAATTGGATTGAGCAACTTTCCTACGTGCAAATCGATTAAGGAATAGTGATGAATTTTAAAAAAATGATCTTCTTTTTATTGCCGTTATACCTCGCTGGTTGCTCATTTTTCACGATGCAAGACGGTTATGATATTCGCTTGACTGGCGTGTATTATGTTACTTACGGTTTTGCTTTCATCACCCCTTATCGAGAGTCGCAACATATTCCAAAAGCAGATAGATGGACTTTTGAAATTCTCAGTCAGACTTATGCCAAAGATGCCAATCACATTTATTACAAAGGCAATCTCATCCCCAATTCAGATCCAGCCACACTTGAAAGCCTGGGGAGTGGACCTGATGACTGGAATGGGTATGCCAGGGATGCCGGCCAGGTGTATTGCTGGGGCGAAATACTGCCAAATGCAGCCCCGGTTTCCTTTGAAGTGATCGACTCTAATCTATTGTACGCGCGTGACAATAAACAGGTTTATCATTGTGCAGATGTGATAGCGCAGGCCAACCCGGTCACTTTTGAACTTATCTCAGGCTCGGTGAGTCGGGATGACCAGGATTACTACTACTATTCTGCGGTATTAAATGTCGATATGGAATCCTTCACTCTGCTGCACAATCCAGAAGGAGGTGGAACGATTTGGGGGTATGACAAAAATTGTTATTATATTCATAATCGCTGTAACCCCATTCCCGACCCTAAAAATTTCCAGGTGATAAGTGACAGCTTTGCCAAGGATGCCACCCACGTATATTACCTTGATAAAGTGCTGGCTGATGCCGACCCCCAATCATTTATAGTAGAACGCGACGAACCATTTTTTTTCAAAGTTGGCCCGGGATAAAAACAATTGCTACGACAACGGAGAGCTTGTGGATTGTCCCTGATTGCGGCATTAACTGAAAAATTGAATGCGCTGCATCAATTCCCGGAACTTTTCTTTCTGAGTACAAGACAAGGAGACGACTGAGTTATGCCAGATACAAGGATCATACTTTCAGGATTATGGGTAGCTACCATGTTGACCTACCTGTGGGGCGATGTGCTGCGAAACATGGCCGGCCATGTAGAACCGGGAAAACTCGAAGGGGCGCAGGCAAGCCAGGGGATGTGGCTGTTTATCGCCGCCATCATGTTGGCGCCGATCGTGATGGTCGTACTGAGCCTGATACTGCCGTATCCTGCCATCCGCTGGGTAAGCATCATTGTCGCCGGTATCGTGGTGGTCTTTAATCTGTTTGGACTGCCCTACAAGGGCGCCTACGACAATTTCCTTATCATTGTCAGCTTTGTCTTCAATGCCCTCACGATCTGGTATGCATGGAAGTGGGTGGCTTAAATTAGAAATATGAAAATCATCGAATTCAAAGATCGGGGTGGATGGAGAGCCTGGCTTAGTGAGAACCACGACCGGGAAAATGAGATCTGGTTGATATACTACAAGAAAGCCACCGGGATCCCCTCCATTGAATATGGAGATACGCTGGATGAAGCGCTCTGTTTTGGGTGGGTTGTTAGCCTGATCAAGAAAATTGACGATCGTATATATGCTCGCAAGTTCACCCCCAGGAAGGATGATAGCAAATGGTCTCTTGTGAACAAAAAGCGTGTTGAGGGATTGATACGAGCTGGCCTGATGACAGAGCACGGGTTGAAAAAGATCGCAGCCGCCAAACAATTGGGCCAACGGGACGCCCCAACACAAAATCAAAAGATGGATTTCAAGATGCCCACAGAATTTGCCCAGGCCTTGAAAATCAACCCGGGTGCGGAAGCAGTCTTCAACAATTTACCGCCAAGTTATCAGAAACAATATTTAGGCTGGATCGTGACCGCCAAAAGACCTGAAACACGCCAAAAGCGGATTTCTGAATCGATCAAGTTGCTGAGCGAAGGGAAAAAGCTGGGGTTGCGGTAGTGCGTTTCTATTCCGAAATGTGAAGAACGCGGTTGCTTTTTCGCCGGTATGTGAATAATGCCTTTTACCTTTATCCGCAAGCTCATTGGGTTAGAATCGAGCCATTAACACTTCAGATAGGGAGTAAAGTGTAAAATGGAATTCTATCCTTTAATTCGCATTTAGACAAATGAATGAAGCCTGATGTTTGATCAGGTTGAGAA
>CAZCPP010000490.1:0-2987 GCA_964500655.1 uncultured Anaerolineaceae bacterium
CCCAGGATATTTCTGCACTGAATGGAGCCACTGGCAGGTAAATGATAGGTGATGGGGGACTGCTGCTGGATGCCCCGTACCCTTTAAAAACCTCATCCCAGTAGTTTACGTTAGGAATCAGCAGTTCCCTCGATGCAAAACAAATTGTAGCAGTAACCTTGATTACCTAACAAAATCTCTGTCTAAACTCCCAAAAGTCCGGCGGATTAAGCAAGTAGGAAGCACGAACCCGTACAGAGAGTCGCCACTTTTCTTGAGTAAAATTCTTAGGATGAGGTTTTTAAACCCTACGGGATAGCAATCCAGACCACGCTCTTTGACAAAGGACTCGAAGATCTGGTGAGTGACTATGCGGATGGAATGCCCAGCCTGCTGTAATCCTAAGCCTAAAGCGATGTATGGCTGAATGTCACCGCGAGTACCGAAGGTGTTTACTGTAATTTTCACTTACTGAACTCCTGACATATATGCTCGATCTATTGCCAAGCTGCCCAACGATGGCGTGTGCGGCGGACGGCGGGGGGAACAGGATCAAACTTCGGATCTAGACTCACTTTAGGCGGCCGCGTACCCTCGGGCGGGGCATTTCCCCGACCGTCCGCTCCACGCGTGGTTGGGCGGCATTCTGGCACAAACATTAGTGGCAATCAGTCCGTCTCTTGTAAAAAATGTTCAATACGTTCGTTCAGATAGGCGTGATACCGTGCGGGGAGGTAGTGCGTGGCCCCAGCAATTACTTCAGCAGACACCAAATTGGGGAATACTTCACGGGAGCGCCTGACTACTGCATCTGCCGGGAACAAACCATCCTTCTCCGCCGCAATGACCAAAGTTGGCACTTTGAAATTAGCCAGTTCTTCGCTCCGCACATTGCGCGGCATCTCTGGCTCTATATGCACGAGTCGAAAAACAGCTTCCGTAATTTCAAGAACTTCTTCACCAATTGGCTCATCTTTGAACATCGGCCACAAAATGCGCTTTAATCCCCCTGGTGTTGGGGAGAGACGGTAGAGTCCCAACCACAAGAGAAGGTATAACATAGTGCTGGCCGGAATAGCCACCAGTCCAGAAGGAATGAACAAAACTGCTTTGCTAATAGCCAAGATCTTTGGCATTTACCCACAAAAGGGCGCACTGTTACCCGGCTCTGATGCAGATGTTGTTATATGGGATCCGGAAAAAAAGGTTCAGTACGGCGTAGCGCACTCTCAACACCGCACAGACCACAACCTATATGAAGGCTGGGATTTGGTCGGCTACCCCGAGAAGGTTTTCCTGCGCGGCGAATTGATTGTGGATGATGAAAAATGGCTCGGAAAACGTGGTATGGGTCAGTTTTTGAAGCGTCGAGAGGGTGAGATTCTTTAAGAGTTGTTATGGCTAACCACTGTGAAACTCTTGTTGTACATTGCATGGACTATCGGGTTCAGGATTTTCTGAACAACTGGGTGGGGCGTACACTGCCAACCCAAACTTATGATCGCGTCGCTATTGCAGGTGGAGTATATGATGTTTATGATGTCATCCGGCACGTGGATATTGCCGATCAATTGCATCAGATAAAAAAAGTCGTTTTTATTAATCACGAAGATTGTGGAGCTTACGGTATTGAAGGTAATGACGAAAGGCACGAGGTCGACTTAAGAAAAGCCCGGGATAAGATCAATAAGTTATTTCCCCATCTAGATGTGGATTTATTTTATCTAAATTTAGATGGAACGTTCGAACATATTGATTAGCAAGATCAAGCTACCTGCGTTAGCAACTCTTTCAATCTAGGGTGGTCTTTATACACCCCCCAATTTTTCTCAGGCAACATTTTCGCGATCTGACACATGATCTCGTCAGTGTATTGTTTAAGTGCTTCTTCGCGATTTTCTTTCGGCAAGGGTGGTAGCGTGAAAGCTTTACCCGCCGTCACTGTGATGTGTGTACGTCGTAAGCGCTTCAGATTTGCAAATAATATCTTATCCTCCGTTCCCGCTAATGCTACCGGGATGATTGGTTGTCCCAATCTGGTTGCCAGGTAGCTAACGCCTGGTCTGCCCTCGATCATTGAGCCGACGCGGCTACGGGTTCCCTCGGGTGCAATGATCAGATTATTGCCTTCGTCCATCAGCTTGATAATCTTGCGCATAGCTTTGATGTCTGGATTGTGGCGATCGATGAAAATGAAGTTGAAATATTTTCCCAACCAACGATATAGTGGAATTTTTTCCCATTTTTCAGCAACCGGGATGAAAAGGTCCCATCGGTCGAGAGCATAGAAGGCCATGGGCGCATCTATAATCCCCAGGTGGTTGGTTGCAATGACGAAATTGCCCTTAGTGGGTAAATATTCATACCCTGATACTTCTACACGAGCGATCAGGTCAATAACGAATCGAACGAGCCAACGTAGAAGATTCCGCATGGCACAATTGTATGTCAATTGGGTAAATGCTGCAATGAAAAACTCCCACAATCTGATTGTGGGAATTCATAGTATGTGATTGATGTGGCGAATTACCAGAGATTACTGTGACGTTTATCAGTATCATCATTTTGAGACTTAGACCTAAATGTTTCCATCATGCGAGTAAATATTTCCAGGTCACCAGGGGCGATATTGACCAATTGGAAACCTACGTTATAGATAAATGGATCGAGCGGATCGACTTCGCACCATTTGCTGCGTGCTAGAAATGTCATGGAGGGCTTATTTGCTACTTCGTTCGATAAATCCATGCGGAATCTGAAGTCTTTATCGATAGGAATAGGAGCCTGACTATCCAATTTGAAACCGCCTGAGCTTATGTCAACCAGGTGGCCCACAAGTTTCTGTGTATCGCTATCAATAAGTTGCATGTAATAGGAGAAATCTTTTCTTTCAATATTCCTGCGCTCACTCATGACGGCTCCTTTCTAACAATAACAATATTGATATTAGTATAACCGAAATTCCACGTCTGATATATTTTGCCAACATTTTCACCCTTCCAGAGTGA
>CAZCPP010000491.1:0-2982 GCA_964500655.1 uncultured Anaerolineaceae bacterium
CCTTAAAATGGGCCGATTTTAGGTGATTTTTTGCCTACGAAACGCAAACGAAAGTTCGACAAGCGGATGCTAAAGAGAGATTGCAATGACAATTTCCAAGGTAATCATACAAAATTATAAGTACTTTCACAGGAAATTTTCCATCGATTTCCAGGCTGGCGTCAATGTACTGGTTGGAGACAATGAAACCGGAAAGTCGACCATACTTGAAGCCGTAAATTTAGCGCTATCTGGAATATTAAATGGTAGATACTTGCGGAACGAACTCTGTTCATATTTATTTAACCAACGGGCAGTCCTGGAATACACTGAAAGTTTGTCCCAGAAGGAAACTCTCCCGCCGCCCTCAATCTGCATCGAAGTTTTTTTTGCCAACGACTCTCCGCTATTTGAGGGAAACGGTAATAGTGAGAGAACCAAAGGTTGTGGCGTCGCACTTAAAATAGAGTTCGATCCGGAGTACCAAGACGAGTACAAAGCTCTACTTAAGTCCGGGGACCTCTCAAGCATCCCATTAGAGTACTACCGCATTACTTGGAAGTCCTTTGCACGGCAAGCTATCACCCGCCGCAGCATTCCCATCAAATCCGTGCTCATAGACTCAGCCTCTAGGCGGTACCAAAACGGTTCAGATGTCTACATCTCGCAAATTATTCGCGATGATTTGGAGGATGCTCACCGGGCTGGTTTAGCGCAAGCCTATCGTCGATTGCAGGATATCTTTATGGAAGATGAGTCCGTCAAGGCCATCAATTCCCGAATAAAAGGTAAGTCAAAAATTTCTGACAAAGACTTGCATGTATCGGTTGACCTGAGTCCCAGAAATTCGTGGGAAACCAATTTGATGACATACCTTGACGAGACGCCCTTTCACCAGATTGGCAAAGGTGAGCAATGCATTGTTAAGACAAACCTTGCATTGGGGCACAAGAAGGCGCAAGAAGCTAACTTAATATTGATTGAAGAACCCGAGAACCACCTCTCGCACGGAAGATTGAATGGCCTGATGCAGAGTATCCTTGAAGGCTGTGCAGAGAAACAAATTATCATTACAACACATAGTAGCTTTGTCGCCAACAAGCTTGGCCTACAACATCTTATTCTGCTAAATGACCAGAGAAGCACTCGACTGCCGGATTTGCCCACGGATACGTATGAGTTTTTCAAGAAACTCCCGGGTTACCAGACACTTCGCCTTATTCTCTGTCGTAAGGCTGTACTGGTGGAGGGAGACTCCGATGAACTTATACTCCAAAAAGCATACATGGAGAAGAACGAGGGTAAATTGCCTATTAATGATGGCATTGATGTTATATCAGCCCAACTGACGTTCAAGCGATTCCTGGACATCGCAGCCAAAATCAACCAGCCCGTTGCAGTTGTCACTGATAATGATGGCAAGTATGAGCAGAATATCGTCAAAAAATATAAGGATTACATAGATTTCAAGTGTGTTAGCATTTTTGCCGATGATCGGGAGGAACTAAAAACGCTAGAGCCTCAATTCGTTGACGCCAACAAGGCGAACCTAAAAACATTGTGCAAAGTTATTGGAATAAAAAACAAAAAATACAACACAGCTGACAAAATTACAAAGTACATGAGCAACAGTAAGACAACATGGGCTTTGCGAGTGTTCAAGACAGAGGAAACACTTCAATATCCCGAGTACATTATTAATGCTGTTAACTGGTGCAATGGATAATAATAAGCTCATAATAGCTGCTGCTGGTTCGGGGAAAACCACTCATCTTGTAAAACACGCCCTTGAAGATTCGTATAAGCGGGTCCTCATCACCACTTATACGGAAGCAAACGAAGCGGAGATAAAGCAAGCCATAATTCGGTTACACGGTTACATCCCTGCGAATATATCGATTCAAACTTGGTTCACATTCCTTTTGCAGCATGGCGTCAGACCATTTCAAAGCGCGCTTGATGAATCAATCCATGAGACGGAAATTGGATTCCATCTCTCGAGTAATAAGTCCGGTCGGAAGCTCGGTACGGACGGAAAGCCTCTTGTTTGGAAAGGAAGACCCATATTCTGGGGAGAGGCAGATTTCGTAAAATATTACTTTACGAAGTCGTTCAAAATACACTCAGATAAGATCTCAAGGTTCGTGTGTAAGTGTAACAGCGAGACGAAAGGTGATGTCATAAACCGAATTACACGAATTTTTGATCATATATTCATAGATGAAGTGCAGGATTTGGCGGGATACGACCTCGAATTGCTGAAGCTCCTGTTCCAATCAAATTCTGAAGTGCTATTAGTTGGGGACCCACGCCAAGTCACTTATCTGACCCATCATAGTGGAAAACACAAGAAGTACGCAAATGGCAACATAAAAAGATTTTTAAAGGATCAATTAGGGAAAAACACAACGTGCACGTTGGATGAAACCACTCTTACTAAATCTCATCGAAACAACCGAGCTATATGCGACTTTTCAAACAAGCTATACCCAGATTTAACGGCTTGTCGGCCGTGCACGTGTGGTGAATGCTGCAGTAATGAGTGTGTTCATGAGGGTATATTCTGGGTGGTAAAAGAGGAAATCGAGGAATACATCAAACTATTTCAGCCAATCCAGCTTCGGTGGAGCGTGAGAACCACCTGCTGTGCAGGATGCCCGGTGATGAACTTCGGAGAGTCAAAAGGACTGTCATTTGATCGGGTGGTTATCTATCCAACGCCTGAAATGAAACGGTGGCTACAGGATCACAATCATCCTTTGAAAGAGGAGACCAGAGCTAAGCTATACGTTGCGATCACTCGGGCACGCCATAGCATTGCGTTCGTGTTGGAGGCGAAAGAAATTGGCCCGCAGAAAAATTTGATCCGATACCAGGTGGCATACAAATGAAACGTCGAACAATCTCTTCCAGCGGAGCGCAAAAAACCACGCCCGCTGAAGAGTGGCGATGGCCCCGCTTCGCGGGGCCATCGGGCGGGATGACGCGCGCGCAAAGATATTA
>CAZCPP010000492.1:0-2973 GCA_964500655.1 uncultured Anaerolineaceae bacterium
GCCTAATCAGCGTACCCCCATATATGGCCTCTCCACGCGAAATCCCAAAGAAGGGGCTTTGTTTGACTGTTTACCTTTGATAACTTCGCCCTCATCTTTTTTTTCTTCGGGTGATGGCAGGTCATCAGTTGGTGATGGTAATTCATTATCAGACTCTAGGATTTGCTTCGGGCTAGCGTCATCGGGAGTGATAAAGGGGGAAATTGCTGGAGAACGTGTATTTGGTGTATCTTCTTGGGAAGCATGCGAAGTGTGAAATGGTGGTGCTGATGCAGATGCAGTCTTTTTCAGTTGATCCAACTTGATTTTGGCTTGAGTATGATTGGGATTGAGCGCCAGGACGCGCCGAAAACAATATTCGCTTTTCTCGGGATCGGAAAGGCAAGAACCAAGCAAAAACCATCCCTTTTCTGTATTTGGATTTTCCTTGACTACCTCGGCAAAAAATGCGGTGGCTCGCGCTAGGTCCCCTGCGTTTGCTGCTGTGATTCCTGCCTGAAGGTTTTTTTCATCAGACATCCGACCCTCTTTAATATTCGGTAGTTGCTGTTCTAATTCTTACAGCGAAGCGTAAATTAATAAATCGATGATACCATCAATAAGAGCAAAACGTTACTGATTTTGCAATAGTTAGGGCATGAGGTTTTAGTTCATGCCCTAACGTTTGCGGTTTATTTACAGATCGCTTGCCCTCTTGCTAATCCGATCCTTGGCACGGGCGATAAACTCACTTAATGGAATGTTGTTTTCTTGTGAGCCATCACGTACACGCAACGAGACAGTGCCGGCCTCCATTTCATTGTTGCCAACCACCAGCATGTACGGTACTTTCATCATTTGTGCATCCCGGATTTTGGCGTTCATGCGCTCAGAACTCATGTCGGCGCTGGCGCGAATACCTGCATCCTTTATTCGCGTTGCGATGCTATCAGCATACTCGTTTTGTCCATCTGTGATCGGAATGACACGTACCTGTTCCGGACAAAGCCAGGCTGGGAAAGCCCCAGCATAGTGCTCGATCAAGAATCCAATCATGCGCTCGTGCGTGCTAAGCGGGGCCCGATGAATGCACAATGGCATCTCTTCTTTTCCGTCACTGTTGATAAATTTTAAGTTGAATCGGGCAGGTTGGGCGAAATCAACTTGGTTAGTAGCCAGGGAGAATTCTTTTCCAATAGCAGACCAAATTTGCACGTCAACCTTTGGGCCGTAAAAAGCTGCCTCATCTTCAACCTCAACGTAGGGCACGCCGCCATTGTCCATGGCTGTGCGCACCATCTCTTCCGTCTTGAGCCACAGGCGTTCATTGTCTACATACTTCTTTCCAAGCCCCGACTTGCTGTGCAAGGACAGGCGCATGACGTATTTTTCGATTCCGAACAACTCAAAATATTTTCGGTATAGATCAACCACAGCCATGAATTCCTGTTCGAATTGCTCTTCGGATGTATATATGTGTGCGTCATTCATCTGCATTGAGCGGACCCGCATTAATCCAAAGAGTTCACCAGATTTCTCATAACGGTAGCAGGTTCCATATTCAGCGAGGCGCATTGGGAGTTCCCGATAGGAACGCGGCCGTGCGTCAAATATCTTGTGGTGCATTGGGCAGTTCATCGGTTTGACATAGTACTTCACGCCATCCATATCCATCGGTGGGTACATGCTTTCGGCATAGTAAGGTAAGTGTCCCGATTTGAGAAACAGGTCTTCTTTGGTTAAATTGGGTGTGCGTACACGATGATAGCCGGCCTGGTCTTCCATTTCTTTGGCTAGCTTTTCCAGTTCCTCGATCATGATGCCACCGTTTGGCAACCAGAGCGGTAAGCCGGGGCCAACCTCGTCATCAAAGATAAAAATCTCCAGTTGTTTGCCTAACTTACGATGATCGCGTTTCTTGGCTTCTTCCAGCATTTGTAAGTATTGCTTTAGTTCATTGGGTTTTTCCCAGGCTGTGCCATAAATGCGTGTAAGCATTGTATTGTTCTCATCACCACGCCAATAAGCTCCAGCAATCGACATCAATTTCACCGCCGATGGATTGATTTGTTTGGTATTCTCCACGTGTGGCCCGCGACATAGATCTGAGAACGAATCGTGTTTGTAGATCGAGATTTCCGGCTTCTCATCTAGTGGCTCTCCATACTCATCAAATCCGCCCTGTTCTAGCCCCTCGATCAGTTCCAGTTTATAGGGTTGGTCTTTGAAGACTTCGCGCGCCTTCTTGGCAAGCAATACTTCCTTCTCAAATTCATGTTGGCCGGCGATGATCTGCCGCATACGCTTTTCGAGCTTTGGCAGATCTTCCTGGGAGATAGGTTCGGGTAGTTCGAAATCGTAGTAAAAACCGTTCTCGACAGGTGGACCGATCGTGTATTTGGCATTCGGGAACATCTCGAGCACAGCCTGCGCCATGACGTGCGCCGCCGAGTGCCGGATTTTATAGAGTTGGGACTCTTCGTACTTTTCTTCAACTTGTTGTGCCATTTTCGGTTCCTTTCTAATGGTTGTACTTGCTACCGCCTCGACTGGATTTACGCAGTCCCGAAGTGAAGCGGTACACAACCTCCGGGCCGCTGGGGAGTAGTAGTTTTCACAGCGACCTCCTAGAAATAAAAAAAACTCTCACCCAACACGGGGCGAGAGCGATAACGCTTCACGCGGTTCCACCCGATTTATCCTAACGGATATCTCATTGTGGCCTGTAACGGGACCAACCGTTTCCCTTAGTTTCTAGTGATTTCAGGGTTACGCTCACGGGTGGTATTCATCGGGTTTTGCCGAAGCCGGTTCTCAACCTATGACCTTGCTCTCTCTGGCGGCTCACAGTCCGATTACTCGTCCCGGTCCGTGCGTTTTGACATTATTTGTCCTATTATATGCTGGATTGGCTGCTTGTCAAGCACCTCCGCTGGGGTGTCAGGGCTTTCTTAAAGTAAGGTATAAGGGTTGAAAAAAGAGACCTTCCTCGGC
>CAZCPP010000493.1:0-2969 GCA_964500655.1 uncultured Anaerolineaceae bacterium
TGCTATGTCAGCTAAAGTGGTATATCCAGGCTCACTTAAATTGAGACGTAGCATTCATCCGCTCTACCAATTGGATTCCAAACGGTTTTAATGGACCGTCTGACTGAGAACGCTGATTAAAGCCAACCTCATTATTGTGGTCGTGCAATACGGTTATTAGTCGCACACCATAATAATAAAATGTGTCAAGGTTCCTTATTTTTCCTTCCAGTGCGTCACCACCTTCGATAGCCATGAGGGCACCCAGCGCATCATTCGGCCCAATTGATGCCGGTACATCAGAAGTTTTTCGAATCAGTTTCACCTTCTTAGTTTCTTCAAGCCGTTTTACCTTTCTTATCTGGCTATGCGTATCGCCATAGGGTCTCCCTGAACGACCACCGTATTTTACCATAAAAATAAATGCGACGAGGGGGTGCGCATTTACGATTGATAAATGGCATAGCTTTCTTCGAACAGTAAAGAATAAAGATTTGACCGCGACTTACAACGATGCGGGAACGAACTTGTCTCTCTTAAATACCTACGTTATTATCTTATTACACGCTGCGCTTTATAAAAGCCACGTGCAGGTGCATCTTTGCGACTGCGAAAGGTTACGCTTTTCAGCTTAAGCCGCCAAACGATTTCTTTATTCGGCGTCACTTCAACAAGCAGCGTTGTGCCTGTTATCAAGGTATTGCCGTTTGGTAATCGGTCGGCGTCTCTCACCGGCCAAACTCGCCTTTTGGGTAAGGCGAACCGCCAAACGATTGCTTCTGAATGGATGTCGATCTCTATTGCTTCATGGGGCTGTTGATGATTAGCAACGAGGATGTTGCCGTTGGAAAGAATCTCCGGATCATGCTGGTGTTGGAGATATTCTTCTCCGATAATCCTTACGACTTTGCCTTTCAGATCCACTTCGACTAAACAATTGAAATTTCTAGGACTGATCAGCGTATTGCCGTTAACCATCCTTGTGACCGCATTAGTATGGGTCCAACCCTGGTTGTAAGCATACTTGAAGGGTGGCTTGTCAAATTCGTCTTTGGCATACCAAGACCATACAATCATACCATCCGGATTCACTTCCTTTACCTGGGCGTCCTTCTTTTTATCCTTATTTCCGGACACATAAAGAGTATTGCCGTTTGAAAGTCGATCGGCATCGTGGGACACATTTCTATCAAGGTGCGACCAGACTACCTTGCCCTCTCGATCGATCTCATAAATTCCCTTGCCCGGCAACACAAACAGAACATTATCATTTGGCAGCCGTTCCACATCAAAACCAGGGTTGGTGTAGCGCCTTAAATGATCGGGCAGGTCATACTCCCAGACGATTTCGCCTTTCATATTTAGCTCTACGATTCTTGGCCTTCCCCGATTGTGGTTATCCGCCAGCATCGTTGTTCCCTTACATGCTTTACCAGGGTCATGGACATCTACTTCAAAAGACGGGTCTGTCCGGCCTGCGGATGCCACGGTCTGAAAGTAGAAGAGGTCAAGTGCGGTCAACATCAGAAGAATAAAAATTATACCAATCCTTTTCCTCATTTCAGGACCTCCATTTACACAATTGGCTTCAACATTGGTATCAAAGCTTGACGGGTTGTTGCCCATATAGTTCTTGCCAAAACACTTTCTGATTGCTAGATCAAATATTGAATAGATCAGCAAGGAGAAAGCAGCCATGATGGGTCGTCAGTCAAAGGTTCAAAATAAGCTCGTCTACACGGCAATCAATCTGGAGCAACGGGTTTGCAAAAATCATTTCCTGAGGAAAGTTAAGCGTAAAATTGACTTTGACTTTATCTACAGGGAACGGTAGGTTCCCATTTCCCCTTGACCTCATATGCCTCCCCTTCGCCGGGCCAAGGCGGCATTGTTACACCCACTGCTGCGAGAGGCTCATACCCGAACGAGCGAAACTGGAAGTGGGTACCGAGCGGGATCGTCAAGCAGACACCAGGTTCGACTGCGGCCACTTCTTCCTGATCGTTCTGCTTGCGCCACATTTCGCCGCGACCGGTGAGAAAGAACCAAATTTCTTCGACAGTTCGATGGGCGACTGCTGTCGATGTTTGTCTGGGCGGAAGCTCAAAGTGAGCCATACCGCCGCACTTAAGCCCCAACAAGAGCCGTACATCGGATCCATCCGGCGCCACGTCATCGCGAGCCACGGGTAACCGTTTTGTGTTGAAATCCATTACTGCCATTCCTCCGATTTCTTAGGGGGTCTTAGGACAAGCTGCCTAATGTCCGGATTATTTTTTCTCACAAAATATCGATTTAGGCAACAACCCGTCAAGCTTTGACATCGCTATCGTTAATGGGGGTCGGGCCCGCTATCTTATTAATATTTAAGAATTATCGCTTCAAAAATAGGTGTAAGTTTAAAGCTTTATATAACGCAGATTTAGAATGTTTTATATATTATTTCAATATGCTTCTGTGGCCCGACCCCCATTCGCCCATTGCAGGATATGGGTGTAGCAATTAAGCCTTTGATATTTGGGACAATTATAAAGAGTCACATGGTGAGGCTGACTTCCGGATTGATGGTGAATGATTCCGTTATTATTGCCAGTATGAAACAAGAAGGGATCAAGTTATTGGCAACAAATGATAAGGCTTTTGAAAAAGTGGACGAAATTGATGTGTGTACCCCCGAAGATATAAAACTATCATAACCAAACCGCAACTTAATGACGCTGTCCTTTGCCCCAGATCCATTCGCCCGGCATATTCCTCACCAAATCCGAAATAAACTTTGCGGCCTTTGCCTGCCCCGTAAGTCCGGAAGATCTTACTGAGGCGCTTTTGCGGTTAGAATAAATATTATTGACATGTGGGATCACCACCCTCCATTTTCCTATCTAAATTTCTTGACATTATCGATAGTTATGATAAAGAGACATTGCTTTTCAAGATTTTCCAAAAAGTGAAGCCCTAATTGAGCGAAAGTTAAGGTTGCTCCTCGTACC
>CAZCPP010000494.1:0-2962 GCA_964500655.1 uncultured Anaerolineaceae bacterium
CTTTGTCAAGATATTTGCCACTGGCGGTGTCGTCGCCCCTCAAGGATCGCCCTTTACTGCCGAATGGTCACTCGCCGAACTTGCCGTGATCGTCGAAGAAGCCCACCGGTGCGGCGCTGGGGTGATGGCCCACGCCGAAGGCAACACAGGCATCAAGAACGCCCTGCGCGCCGGGGTCACATCCATCGAGCATGGAAACGTACTCGATCAGGAAGCCATCGATCTATTCCTGTCAAAGGGAATCTTTTTGGTGCCGACGCTGCACATCACAAAGGTTCTGTCTGAACAGGGCGACGCGGCGGGCCTCAACGAAGCGTCTAAACGAAAAGAAAAGCGACTGGCAGAAGAGGGGCAGGGTTGCTTCCACCAGGCCTGTGAGGCTGGGGTCAAAGTGGCTCTGGGCACCGATGCTTTCATCGCTGACATGCATGGCAACAACGCCGCCGAGTTGCCGTTGATGATGGAGTTAGGATGTCTTTCTGCGATGGAAGCAATCGTTGCTGGTACCAGAAACGCCGCTGAGTGCTGTTTGCTGGACAAGCAAGTGGGCACTCTGGAAGTGGGCAAGTTGGCTGATTTTCTGCTAGTTAAAGGAGACCCGCTAACTGATATCACAGTTTTGCACGCTCCTGAGCGCATCACCGTTTACAAAGATGGCGTTCTGGTGCAATAGCCCCAAAAGGAAAGAATATGAAATTAACCGTGCTGGTGGACAATAACACGATCATTGACCGCTATTTCTTAGCGGAACCGGGTTTATCTTTTCTTATCCAAGATGACGAAACGGCTGTTTTATTCGATACGGGTTATTCGGGAGTTTTTCTTGACAATGCCCAAAAAATGGGTCTTGACCTGACAATTCTTGACTACCTGGTTTTATCACACGGTCATCTTGATCATACCTGGGGATTAGACAGATTGCTCAAATACTACACAGAATTGAAAATCGAGAACCGCCCTTTCAAGAAACCGGTACTGGTGGCGCATCCGCAAACATTTGTGAGTGTGAAATCAGAAGAAATCAACGAGTTTGGGTCGCTTATCTCTGAACGTAAATTGGACAAACATTTCCAATTGCAGTTGAGTAAAGCCCCGCAGCGACTTAGTGAAAAATTGACATTTCTGGGAGAAATCCCGAGAAAAAACTCCTTCGAATCTATCGCCACCTATGGCCGCAAAGAAGGCGCGCAAGAAGACGATTACGTCGTGGAAGATTCTGCTTTGGTCTACAATTCGACCCGAGGGTTGGTAATTATCACGGGCTGTTCCCATGCCGGAATATGCAATATCATCGAATATGCCAAGGAAGAGTGCTCGAATGATAAAGTTGCCGACATTATCGGTGGGCTGCATCTGCAGAATCCTCCTCGGAAACAAATCCAGGGCACTTTAGCCTACATAAAAAATCTTCAACCGAATACCATTCGAGCCTGTCACTGCACGGATCTGGACTCCAAAATAGCCCTGTCTAAAGTGGTAAATCTAAAAGAGGTGGGAGTAGGGTTATCTATAGATTACAACTAATATAGAACTGATCGTCCGGTGAACGCGGGCTGTCAGCATCATCCGATCATACGGTACTGAGCAGGTTGTCACCTTCTCCATTGAATCCTCCCGATTTCTTCACAATTCCTACACATTTTTTTGGTATCCTGATGACAGAATGACAATCAGGGAATTTATTTGGAGGAGTACGCACAATGACACAAGATAAACCAATGCCGAATGTGGCCTTCCGAGGCATGGCTTTTGCCTTGAGGTTGATGGAACCGTTCAAACGCTCTAGAGAAAGGTTGGCAGGGGCAGGTCTCGAAAAAGGCCAGGTTGTACTGGAATACGGATGTGGGATTGGGAGTTACACCATCCCCTCGGCCCAGATTGTGGGCGATGAGGGCGCTGTGTACGCCCTGGATATTCATCCTCTGGCTATAGCAACGGTGGGCAAAAGAGTCGCAAAAGCAAAACTCACCAACGTCAAAACGATTCTCTCGGACAGGGCTACCGGTCTACCGGATGAAAGCGTGGACATTATCCTGTTGTATGACACTTTCCACCTTGTGCGAGATAAGCAGTCACTGCTGGAAGAGCTGCACCGCATCCTGAAGCCCGACGGAATTCTCTCAGCTGATCACATGCACACAGCGAGAGATGATTTTCTAGAAACCATGCAAGCAGGGAATCGATTCTCTTTCGAGGCGCAGAGCGGGAAGAGTTTACCATTGAAGATTTTTACATTCAGGAAGATATAAACTGACGAAGGAGGGCATACAAAATGAGTACACAGCAATGGCGCACATTGAGTCGGGTTTTCCTGATGCTGATGATGACTGTACACATAGTCACATGGTACTCCTTCGGCATCCATGCGGTTGGCAGTATTGGGATCGAGGCTTTTTTCTCTGGTCTTTCACGGGGAGTGATAAACGCGGGGGTTATCTTCTGGCTATTGGTTTTCATCTCGGCGATTTTGCTGGGACGCGCCTTTTGCGGATGGTTCTGTTGGTTTGGTGGCTACCTTGAACTCATCGAGTGGGGAATTGGCGACAAGTGGAAGATAAAGATTCCGCACCGTATACTTTTGTACCTGGGAGTCTTGCCCTTTGTCGGTCTGGCGCTCAAGGTTTACAGCACCTTGCTTGTGATCTGGATCGAGAAAGGCTTCCCGGCTGTATTTACATTCCGGCTAGCCGATGTCGAACCCTGGGGCGGGCAGCAGACCGGTATTTCTATTTTGTTGACAGCTGTTTTGTATGGCCCGGTGCTTCTCTTTGTTTTTGGCAGGAGGGCTTGGTGCCGCTACTTATGTCCAATTGGGGCATTTCTTAAGGTTTTTAGTACTATAAAAATTGGCGGTGTGGGTCTGATAAGTAAACTACTATCGACTGGAAGTCGATAGCTTTGTATGTCGAGTAAACTACTATCGACTGGAAGTCGATAGCTTTGTATGTCGAATGAAATTCGA
>CAZCPP010000495.1:0-2950 GCA_964500655.1 uncultured Anaerolineaceae bacterium
AAATTAAACAAGAATGGATTAATTTTGACCACTATCTTGGAAATTGCATAGGAACTTAAGAAATTTTAAAAAACACTAGTCGATTATTATACATCAATGAAAAAAATATTATCCATCATTTTTAATAATTGTTTCAACAGCTTTTTTTATTGTAGCTGGTTTTGTAACATCAAGCTCAAGGCAGGTTACTTCACAACCAGCTTTTTTAGCGCATTCCTGAACTTTCTTCTCAGAATCAAGATAGAGTGTGTCTGGACAAATGTCTTGTTCATTTGGCCATGCAACTGTGCCATGGCAAGGTCTTACCTGATTAAAATAATTTTTATCCTTTAATTCCGTGAAAACACCGAAACTAAGTAAATGAGTGCAATCGTAAATACCACGTTCGCCACTCGTGAAGACAAGCTGCAACTTATAATTATCTAGCGCAGTAACTTTTGATACTCTCGGATTCATAACTTTACCTCAGGGGATCAATTTTATAAGGATGTTGACCCGATAAAGCAAGTTCCCAGTTAGCAACGAGTTCATCTTTATGCAATTCGATCCACGCCTGTAATAATTTCATTTTTGATTTTGGTATGTTGCCTTCAAGCAATTCACCATCAGGAATTGATACCACTGCCTCATGTTCCTGATATTTGGCATGAATGTGCGGAACATGATGTTGTCTGTTATCAACAAAATACATGTAAATGATGATTCCGTAGAACATCGAAATTGACGGCATTATTCTTGTTCCTCCTATTGGATGCGGCTATCATTATATTGTAACACAAAACATGGAAAAATAGCTCCTGACTTTTCCATGTTTTGCCATTATTGTTTAATATCATGGAAAATAAGACCAAATCCGGAATTACGGCTCATGGATCAGGTCCGCCAGGTTCTGAGATACCACCACTATTCGTATGGAACAAACTTACTGTGACTGGATTATCTGCTTTGTCAAATATCATGGCTCCTATGGGGAGACAATATCGTCCCTGTGAAGGCCAAGAAACGCCGCATCCCGCCTGTGTGGTGATGACAAAGACCGAAGTCCGCCAGGCTCTAAATCAAATGAAAGGGACCCATCTTCTGATGGTAAAGGTGATATATGGGGCGGTCTGCGCGATTTCTTGTCACCAACAGCCTGGTCGATGATGCGGGCTACCTTTTCCGTGACTTCCTTTTCGTTGGTCATGGTCGAGGCCCTTATTTTTTCGGGTTATTAAAGGCAGGAAAAACGTGTACTAATTTAGATAGTTGAACCGCTGTTAAATGTCAAATTGAAACTCCCCGCAGCCCAGGGTAACGTCAAAGTAGATTTCAACCGGCTCAGATGAAAGTAATTTACTTCTGCGAAAACGGACCTAAAATCCCAAATCCCAATACCCAAATTCCAAATATTAACCTGGCGACTAAATAGCCAACTCCGTCATGCCGGACTTGATCCGGCATCCAGTGCTTTTCTGGATTCCCGCCTTCGCGGGAATGACAACCTTCGGGTATTTAACCACCGGAGTAATAATATCCAAATCCGAAATTCCAATAAGCGAAACATTGCGATCACAATATTGATGTTCCGTTTCATCAACAACGTCTAACTGTGGGGTATTGAAAACCCTCTGCCCTGGCAGGCGTTATTTCCTTGACATATTTCGTTGCGCGTTTACACTAAATCCAATAATTGATAACCATTAACAACTCGTGGAGGATACCCATGGCACTAAAGACGGCAGAAGAATACGTCGAGCGGTTAAAGCGGATGAAAGCCAACGTCTATGCCCACGGGGCAAAAATCGGGCGCGATGATCCGATACTTGAGCTTCCCATCAACACCCTCAAGTTCACCTTTAATGCCGTTAACGATCCTGAATTAAAGGATCTTGTGGTAACCCAATCGCATTTGACCGGTGAAACCATCAATCGTTTCACCTCGCTCAATCTAAGCATCGAAGACCTTTATGCCCAGCAGGAAATGAAACGTAAATGCTGCCATAGGGTCGGCGGCTGCACCCAGCGCTGCATGGCCACCGACACCCTCAACGCGATTGGGGTCGCAACCAAAGAGATCGATGACGAAAAGGGGACCCATTACCATGAAAATTTCCTTGAGTTTTTAAAGTACTATCAGGCCAATGATCTGGTGGGAAGTACGGCCCAGACCGATGCAAAAGGAGATCGCAAAGCAAGACCCTCGCAACAGCAGGACCCCGATCTTTATCTGCGTGTGGTGGATAAGAATAGCAAAGGGATTGTGGTTAAGGGGGCCAAGACCCACATTACCATGGGTCCCTACGTGGATGAACACCTGGTTATCCCCACGCGCAATATGACCCACGACGAAAGCGACTGGGCCTTGTCATTTGCCATCCCGGCCGATACGGATGGCATTAAGATAATTTCCCGCATCGTAACCCCCCGCCAGCGGATTGATTTAAAGGCCCCCTATAATAATTACGGGGTTTCGGATTCGGTGGTCGTATTTAATGATGTTTTCATACCCTGGGAACGGGTGTTTATGTGTGGTGAATGGGAATTTGCCGGGCGCCTGGCGCTGACCTTTGCCGGATTCCATCGTCATTCTTACTGCGGATGTAAACCGGCGGTCACCGATATTATCATGGGGGCCACGGCGTTGGTGGCCGAATACAGCGGAGTCGGGACGGCTGCGCACATTGTAGACGAGCTGACCGAATTGATGATCCTTGCAGAACTGGTGTATGCTTCGGGTATTGCTGCGGCTGCCAAAGCCAATAAAACCGCCTCCGGGATATATACCCCCAAGTTTGTCTATTCCAATACGGGACGATATCTGGCCGGGATCAATATATACCATGAATATGATGTGTTGGCCTCCATTGCCGGAGGGCTGCCGTCTACGCTGCCCCCCGAAGAGGACTGGCTGAATCCCGAGACGGGCCCGGATCTGGAAAAGTATACCCAGCGTAAAGCGGGCGTTTCA
>CAZCPP010000496.1:0-2949 GCA_964500655.1 uncultured Anaerolineaceae bacterium
ACGATGTTGTGCGCAATCTGGCCCCGAAAGGCCCACCAAAGCCGGGATGGTTTCCGCTTAACGACAATTAGAATAACTCATTGATGACAATTAGAAGTACGCGTCGGGAAAATACCGGGAGCCGTTAAACTACTCGGAAAAACGGAGTAGCGTATGACGGCGACGGACGCACAGGTAAAAATCATCATGAGAGAAAGACAACAAGGAAAAACACAAGACCAAGCGGCGGCGAAAGCAAATATCAGCAGCCGCAAAACGGTATGGAAATATGAAAAGCTGGGCAAGCTGCCCAGCGAGTTAAAGAAGGAACGGGATTACCGAACGCGGGAAGACCCGTTTGAGACAAATTGGGGGGAAGCAGAAGCCATGCTGGAAAAAGCGCCGGAGTTAGAAGCGAAAGCGCTATTCGAATGGCTGTGTGATCGGCATCCGGGGAAATACCAGGAAGGTCAATTGCGCACATTTCAACGGCGAGTAAGCAACTGGCGTGCCCTGAACGATGAGAAGGAATTGAGCCTGGAGCAAGTGCGTCAACCGGGGGAGATGTTGCAAACAGATGGCACCAGCATGAATGAACTGGGGATCACAATTCAGGGAGAAGCGTTTCCGCATTTGTTGATCCACAGTGTGCTGCCATATTCAAATTGGCAGTGGGGTCGAGTAGCACAATCGGAGTCACTACTGGCGCTGCGGATGGGCGTGCAAAGCACACTGGTGAAGCTTGGGCATGTGCCCAAAATCCATCAAACGGACAACACAACGGCAGCCACGCACAAGCTGGGGCCAGAAGCAAAAGACAAAAACCTGGATGAGCGTGGATTCAATGAAGAATACATGCAATTGATGGAGCACTTGGGGATGGAAGCACAGACGATCCATATCAAACGGCCCGACGAGAACGGCGATATAGAAGCGGCGAATGGAGCCTTGAAGAGAGCGATCAAACAACATCTATTGTTGCGAGGCAGTAGTGACTTCGAAAGCCCGGAAGCCTACGAAGAATTTCTGTGGGATATCATGGACAAGCGCAACGCCCAACGGAGCGAGAAACTGGCCGAAGAGATCGCCGTGATGAAGCCACTGACAGCCAAGCCTTGGCCGGAGATGCGGGAACTTCGTCCGAAGGTCAATCGGGCTGGAATCATTCGTGTGAACAACAACGGTTACTCCGTCCCCAGCGGTTTGCGGTGCAAACGAGTGACCGTGCGGGTGTATGAATGGAAAATCGAAGTTTGGTATGCCAATCAATGTGTGGAAACCTTGCCACGGCTAACCGGTATCAAGAAATATCACATCAACTATCGCCATGTGATCGACAGCCTGCTGCGCAAACCTGGCGGCTTCCGAAATTACCGCCATCGGGATGATCTTTTCCCCCGTCTGGTATTCCGACAGGCCTGGGACACACTCCAGGAATATCTCCCTCCCAGAAAGGCAGACCTGGTCTATTTGCGTATTTTGAAGCTGGCTGCAAAAGGTTTCGAGAGTGATGTGGCAACGGCATTGACGGATTTGCTGGCATCCAAAGAACGCTGGGACGATCAGACGGTTTCGGGGTTGGTGCAGCCCCCGCAGGGTGAAATCCCTGCTATCGAGCCAGGCATCGTTAATCTGGCTCACTATGATCAACTTCTTACACGGGAGGTCTGCCATGATTTCGCTTGAAACGCTCCAGCAGCACTTCCGTACCCTACGCATGCCCACGGCTTACGAAATCGTTGAAGAAACCATCGCCACGGCGCAGAAGGAAAACTGGCCATTGCAAACTTTTCTGGGTGAAATTCTGGAACAGGAAATGGAAGGCCGTCGTGTGCGGCGCATCGAACGCTTGAAAAAAGCATCCCATCTGCCTGTCGAGAAAACCCTGGCTGCCTTTGAGCAAAATCGCTTACCCCTTCAAATCCAACGCCTGCTCCCTCAGCTTTGCACCGGTGATTTTGTAGACCGCACCGAGAACCTGCTCATCTTCGGGTTACCTGGCCGGGGAAAGACCCATTTTGCAGCGGCAATTGGTCACGAACTTGTCAATATCGGACGCAGCGTTTTCTTCACCCCAACTTATCGCCTGGTTGACCAGCTTTTACGTGCTCGCCGTGATCTTGATCTGGAATTTGAACTTCGTCGTCTGGATCGTTTTGAAGTCCTCGTCCTCGATGACATCGGCTATGTTCAGCAGTCCCGTGATGAAATGGAAGTCCTGTTCACCTTGCTCGCCGAACGCTATGAGCGTCGCAGTGTCATCATCACTTCCAATCTCGTCTTCTCACAATGGGACCAAATCTTCAAAAACCCCATGACTACCGCTGCCGCAATTGACCGCGTCGTCCACCACAGTATTATCGTCGAATTCGGAAAGGAGATGTCCAGCCACAGAGCCGACCAGGCTGCTCTACGCCAACAAGAAACTACATAATCCACTATCACAAAACTCACCAACAGAAGCAGGGCGCCGCTTCTCGCCTCCACCGTTCCGCTTCCGGCATCTTGCCACTCCGACTGCGCTCCGTCAAGGGGAAAAGCATCCCTTGACCGTGCTCGTCTCCGTGGCCTTCGCCCGTCAGCGGAACGGCTCCGGCGGAAGCAGGCTTGTCATTCACATGTGTCTTTACGACACTTTTTCTTCATCCCGCATGGGTACTTCTAGTTGTCGTCATGGGTACGTCTAATTGTCATTGACAGCCGAGGCGCTATCTATCAACTGCTAACCGCCCGTCCGGACAACCGCAGGCCATTGGATTGGGAACGAAATCTAGTCGATATTCTCTTGATGGAAGCCTATGAGTTTTCTTGTCCTTGGACTGGAAAAAGAATCAAACAGGGGATTTCTTACGATCTCGATCACATCATTCCTCTAGCAGTTTATCCAACCAACGAAATATGGAATCTCGTTCCTTCTGATCCCTATTTCAACTCCCATAGGAAGCGAGATCGTCTGCCTTCCTCTCAAAA
>CAZCPP010000497.1:0-2935 GCA_964500655.1 uncultured Anaerolineaceae bacterium
TGGCAGCATCCCGCCCAGGCAGGGGATAGCAGGAGGTTGTTTATCTTCAGGCGTTGAATTGGGAACGGTATCAAGCCCAGGTTGAGTTTGATCCGGCGTAGATGTATTTGCGGGCGTGCCAAGCCGGAAGACGCCTCCGCCGGTCGTGGCGAGGTAGAGGACATTTCCATCTGTCGAAAGAGCTAGACTGACCCCAGCGCGAGTGAGCAATCCTTCGTTAATGGTCATCCAGCTTGCGCCGCTATTTGTAGAAATATAGACGCCAGAATCATTCGATGCTGCATAAATTACGCCGGGGTGTGCGGGATCGGCCACCAGATCAAAGATCGATGTTTCGGGAATCATCCCCGAAGAGGCAGCCTTCCATGTTCTGCCAGCATCTTCACTGATCATCATGCCGCCGCGAAGGAATCCGGCATAGAGCCTGTTTTTATTTTGTGGGTCTACTGCCAACGCTGCCAGAACAGCCCCACCCATATCGGGATCAGCATCTTGTAAATTGATCCCTGAGCCGATATTTTGCGCGACCAGTTCCCAGTTTTCTCCACCATCAATCGAATAATAAAGATCGCTGGGATAGATCACGGCATAAGCGTTGCCATTGGGGCTATAGATCACTTCCATCCCCATGCCTTGCTGAAGATTTGACCTTTTCCAGCTTTTGCCGCCATCATCGGAGAAGATCACGCCCTGTCCTGCTGCACAATCGCCTGAAATTTCGCAATTTCTTTGTGCATTTACGCCGATCATACGATCGGGCTGTGTAGGAGAAAAGATCATATTTTGCATTAATCCCCACTCATGAAAACCATCGTTGCCAAACGCAAGCTCTGCTTCTTGCCAAGTTTGCCCGCGATCATAGGAAATTTTTGGCACTGGCCCAGCATCACCAACGACTGTAACGATATGGGAAGAATCTTGCGGATTTACAGCAATCGCGTAACCTTCCATCGCCCGAACAACACCGCGCGACATCCCTTCCCAAGTATTGCCGCCATTTGAACTTATAAAAACACCGCTTCTGGCACTCGCATAAACCAGTGCCGGATCATCATTTGCAACAACGATCTGGTGCATTAAAGCGCCGGTATATCCTTTACTGGCATCTACCCAAGTTTTGCCGCCGTCCTCGCTCAGGAAGTTACCGCCGCCATAATTATTGACAAAAATGTGCATCGAATCTCGTGGATCACATTGCATATCGATCGGGAAGCCCGCGACAATATCCTCCGGTCCCCACAAGGCTGCGCCTGTCTGCCCAAGGGGATCATCGCTGCCACCTTGTTTTTCCCAAGAATCCCCTCCATCATCGCTGCGAAAAAATCCGCTTACAGAAGCCGCATAGATCACGGCTGGGGCTTTTTCACACATTTCAAGCGCGCTGGCATTGGGTAAACCCAAAACTCGTTCCCAGCTATCACCGCCATCTTTCGTTCGGTAGATCGCGCCCATATCGTTATTTAATGCCCAGAGATAGGCATCATTTCCTGCTGCCCCGATCAAAATATCCGGGTTTTCTGGGTTCATCGCTAAACTGCCGAAAAATAGTTCGTCAGAACGAATACCATTTGCCACGCCCAACTCTTCCCAGCTTGCTCCACCGTCTCGGCTGCGCAAAATCCCAACACCGCCAGGTTCGAGTGCATCGGGGTTACTGTTAGCGGCTTCACGGTCGAAAATACCGGTCGAAGCGTAAATACGATTATGGTCACTGGGATGTATCCAGATATAACGAGCCAGATTATCCCCGTACCAAATACGGGTCCAGTTTGCGCCGCCATCCGTTGTTTTATAGATCGCGCCTTTGGTCAGATCAAATCCAATTCCGTTCAAGGGTGTGCCGTTCCATTCCCAACTGGCAACTTCGCCAGCCAAATAAACTACATTGGAATTCCCCGGTTCAACCGTAAAACCACGAATGGTCAGCGACTGTTCCTGAATTCCATTGCTCATTGATCGCCAATTCTCTCCGCCGTTATCACTACGAAAAACACCGCCGCCAAATTGTGTGCCTGCCCAAAGCGTATCGGGGTTGTTTTGGTCAACGGTCAGGCTGAAAACAGGGATTCCGTCGCCAGAAGGGCCAACGCGCGCAGTAATACCATTATTGATCGGAGACCAATTTGCACCGCCATCTGTACTTTTAAAAGCCCCCGCCCAAGCATCTGTCACATAGAGCACATCGGGATTTCTTGGGTCCATGCGGATGTCATAGCCCAATCCGCCGCTGGGGCCGCCCGTGTAAACCCACGGTGTAGCGGGAAGATCAGCATCTGTCTCCGTTTCAGCTTGCTGATGCGGCGATTCTGCTTCTTCAGCGGCATTGCCATCTTCTACAACTTGCCCATCCCCGACAAGTTCCACGCTATCAATCTCAATTCCGGTCTCGGCAAAAGTTTCAAAGGAGATGCCCCCAAATGCTTGCGCGGGGAATTCTCCATTAAGAAGAGGATTCCCGTTAATGAAAACGCTATGTTGTTTGTCCATGATCTGGATATTGAGCTGAAACCATTCTCCAGCTGGGATGAACTCCATCTCTGTGGCTGCCATTTCCTCTAACACTCCAGCACTTTCATGCTGTAAAGTAATTCTCGCAGCACTCTGTAGCAGATGATAGGCTTCACCTTCATGATTGCCGTAGCTGATGACAAAATCTCCTTCTTCAATACGGCGAAGGAACACGGAAAGTTCCATATTCCCCCACAGCCCAGGAGCGGCGACAAAACTCTCCGATGGAATAGATAAAATCCCATTTCGAACTTCAACGCCCGGGGTATGCTCCCAACCCGAGAGTTCAGGATCATCGAAAGTTTCGGTAAATCCATTCCCTTGAGCAAGAACAATACTTGAGATAGCCAATATTGTGAATAGAGTAAAACACAGACCAAGAAAAGTTAGCCTTTTCCTCATACATCCTCCCGTGATAAGCGGAACT
>CAZCPP010000498.1:0-2921 GCA_964500655.1 uncultured Anaerolineaceae bacterium
CCCCCGATAGTTTCCGTTTGCATCAAATTTGATGGTCTCATCAAACAATGACATTTGCCCTGGTCGCTGATAGCCCTCGCCAACTTCAACGGGCGGGTTATCCAATACTTTGTTGCGCTTCTTGCATTTTCCGGTCTTGACGAAGTTATCAACGGATACATACACTTGATCGCCGTAAAATCTGTTTGTGTACGGCTGGGAGTGTTTCTCAAAATCAATCAGAGAAATAGAGTAAGTTACCTTCTCGGGGGTGATACAGCGTAAGAAGGTAGCCCCCTGATCGCGGGCTGCTTTGAGTTCTTTTTCTGTGAGAGATATTGACGGATCGTACGTTCCCTTTGGCGCATTCAAAAGGGGACAATTCCCTTTCTCGTAAACAGCGCCCGATACACTTCCCATGCCAACATATCTGTTTTGGGTAAAATTGAAAGCTTGAAGCGTCATCCCCCGTGACGTTTTTATTACTCGGATCTCCCCCGTATTTGATATAATATTTTTATTGGTAATCATTAGCGTGTTCCTTTTGATTGCCATCGTCCTTACCGCGCCGCCCGATATACACGGGCGGTTTCGGCAATATAGGTCGATGGTTAAACTAAAAACGGCTTGCGCTTCCCTTATCGGGATTTGCAAGCCGTAATATAAAGAAACAGTCCGAAAAGGAGAAATAGCTTCCTTTGCCGGACAACGCCGAAACAATGGCCAGGATTTAATCACACCGGAGACAACGCCCGTCATGTGATCACCTGCCCCCTATATTGACCGGGGTTCGACTTATCACAATGTGAGATCCGTCGCCCCGGGTTTCTGTTGTAAAGAACTGCTTCTAGTATAACATCGAAGCCTATTATTAACTGTTAGAAGCCCATTTTTTCCATGTTTTCCCCCTTTTTTTCATGCTGTCTTATACTAAGTTTGCAATAACTTAACTAACTTTATTTCCCCTTTTCCCTTGATTTTTCCGGTTTAATTGTGACTGATAGTAACTGGCATCTCTAGGGTTACTTTTGAATTTTTCTAATATCTTCTGTACTTCTGGCAAATCCTTATATTTGCTTATTGATTGAGTGGAAGTTTTAGCCCTATCAGCTGCTTCTCTTATTGATAGAGTATCTTTTTCATGTCTATAAAGCGCAAGAGCAACTCTTTTTTTTACATCGACGCGGTGTTTCCTCTTTCTACCAACATCTTTCTCTACATCTGCCAACTTTGCGGAATTATTTAGTTCCAAGCACTCATTAATTAAACCAACCCACATCAGAGAAAAGAAATGGACTCCCACAATAACAGGCCAGTTCGTGACTGGACAATTTTCGAATTGACACCATTTCAACGGGTCTGCTTCACAATAGAGTTTAGCAACACATTTCCCTTGCTGATTTTGAGTGATAACTATCTCACCAACCCTTTTACCCATAACCAGCCATTCCGCAAAATCATCTGACCAGGTAAATTCCTTGATATATACATAAATCTTAATTGAATATAGAGCACCCTGAACCCGACCTGATAGCTCGGCAGAAAGGTTTGCAGTAAATTCAGTCCAATCTTCTGTAATCTTTATTTGGCGCATCGATTTATTGTTTAAAATCGAAATGCAAACATCCTTCGCATCAGAATTGAATTGAAACTCCTCTACTAAATCCCAAGTCATCCTTACTCCCACAAAAAACAGGCTGCTATTTGAGCGGGCAGCCTGTGTTAAAATCTTATTACCAACCGCTCATATCGGTCTGGTCATCGCCCTGGGTGTGTCAGCACCGCGGGGCTTTATATTATTCTACAGCAAATTTGTTGTCAGAGAGGTTAATTTTCATAAAGTACAATAATCAAATGAAACTTGATCCCCAGCGTAAACACGACATCGAAGTAATCGCCTTCGGAGTGGTGTTCGCTCTATTCTTTATAGGCTGCTGTGCAGCCGACTTAATCGACACACAGATATTGCAAAAGTACGAGTGGGAAATGCTGTGGCTTGTCGTACTTCCGATAATGGCCTGGTATGGCCGAATAGTTATAAAAGAAAGCAAAATGGGGGAGTAGGAACCGGAACGTTGCGGTTATAAGTTATCAATGGGGGAGTGTTTGCGATGTGCTTCTCTCACGTCCTGGTTTGTCAACTTCAAATAACGCTCTAGAACGTGAATACCCTTATGTCCCATCAAAGCGGCCAGCCGATACAAATCAATACCATTTCTTAACATGGCGACCGCAAACCCCCGCCTAAAATCATGAAGTGCTGGAGGGTCAATACCCATATCTTTTGCCCTACGAATGACAACGTATCTAAGCCCTTCATATGAAAGCCTTTCGCTCCGCACGGTTATCCATAATGCAGGGTGATTATCTTGTCGGTGTCTCAAATAGCGTCGAACGGCGCGCCTACTTTGTTTACCTAGATAAACCACGCGGGGAGTTTTGCTTTTTGTCTCACGTAATAAAATCTCTCCAGTTGCCTGGTTTAGATCATCAACGTTTATAGACAAAAACTCCCCCGCCCTACATCCAGTATCAAAGAGGGCGTAAAAAATGGCCTTATCTCGAACGTTGCCCGTCTTGGCTAATGCGTGAACGGTTGCAGGGCTCACACCTTCACGTGCGACCACAGGAACACGCGGGGCTGGCACTTTCGATATTGGGCTATTGGGCAAATCGTTTTCATCAGCATACCAACGCAGGAAAGTGCGTAAGCCACGATAGGCGGCATGTTTACCACCAACACTATGCCCTCGTTGATCTAGCCATAACAGGTATTGACGGATTACCTGAGGGGTTATATCGCCAATTCGCTTTAAAGCAATACCATCTGCATACTTTGTAAACAGTTTCAGTTTATCGAGATAAAATCCCACTGTGCCTTTAGCATATTGCGGATTCCGGTGAAATCATCCACTGATTCCGGTTTATGTCGTCCACTTTAG
>CAZCPP010000499.1:0-2917 GCA_964500655.1 uncultured Anaerolineaceae bacterium
CGCATTCGTTGGTGATTCCTTCATTGAGGGCAATCGCTTTGGCGACAGTTATTCCAGCGTTGTGGCGGAAGCAGTAGGCGACGTTTTTTTCTTCGTGAGCTCAAACTGGATTTAAGTAGATATCCAGTATGAGTTAACCAAAATGCATTTTAATTCTCATTGAGGGACATATTGTTTTGGGGGATTTTACCGCACTGGCATGATCTGTCAGCGCGTGTACTGCCCTCAACTTCTTGCGATTGACACTTCCACCGGTATCACTCCGAAATCTAGCCGCCCTCCTGTTGAGCTGTTCGAAGTTCCTCTGCGTCATCGAAAAGACGCTATAAACCGTGGAAATTGCGGGCTTGACAATATAGCTCACCGTGACTATGTTGAGGATTAAGTATGAATTAGTGGAAAAATGAGCGGTTATTTTGGTTCCAAGGCCGCATCTGGCTTGTATCAAAACATCATTGCCATGATGCCGCCCCACGAGACCTACATAGAAACCCACTTAGGGGGTGGGGCGGTCATGAAGAGAAAGCCGCCTGCGGTTAACAACATCGGCATTGATATCGACCCTGAAGCGCTATCGGATTTTGATTGTTCTTATCCGGTGCATCTGGTCAATGATTGTGCTCATCATTTCTTAACGCACCACGATTATAGCGGCACGGAATTGATCTACAGTGATCCGCCCTATCTGAGGGAAACCCGGACCTCACGCCGTAAGTACCGCTTTGAGTACACCAAGCGGGATCATATTGCGCTGCTGGAACTGCTCAAATCACTACCCTGCCCCATTATCTTATCGGGCTATCCATCGTTGTTATACGATGATCTTCTGGGCGCCTGGCGCACCATCGAGCTACAGGCCATGACCCGAGGAGGGCCTCGCACCGAAAAGCTCTGGTACAACTACGATATTGACCGCCAGTATTGGTCGAGCTATGCGGGCCGGAATTTTACCGACCGTCAACGCATCAAGCGCAAAGCGCAACGGTGGGCCAAGAAATACCGGGTGCTCCCCAATGCGGAACGGCTCGCGGTTTTGGCGGCCATCATGGAAGAGGAAGGATCCCAAGGATCCCAAGGGTCCTAAGGGCGTATCCGGCAGAGCCACCCCTGGTGAAGAAAAAGAGCCATCTGGATCTGGACAGAGAGGAGATGGAAGCGCTGTCCAAGGCCGAGCTAGTCAAGATTATTCTTGAGCTGCGAGAGATGTTGCAGGCTCGAATCCAGGAGAAAGACCAAAGGATAGTCGAATTAACCGAACAGCTTGCCCGTTTAAAGCGAGAACGGGACGAACAAAAAAACAAAGAGATCAACCGGCACGTTAACGAGCCCAGTTCCAAGAAACCGGAATGGGACAAAGAGGGCAATCCGAAGAAGAAGAAAAAGAGAAAGAAGAAACGAAAACAACCGCCGGGCTGCGGGAATGTGAAGAAAAGGGACATCGAACCTGATGAGGTTCATCATATACCCCTTGATTGCTGTCCGGACTGCGGACTTGATTTGAGCGGCAAAGAAGGCCGGGCGAACTCAGGCCGTATCGTAGAGGATATTGCGCCCCCCCAGGATAAAACGACCCGGTCCAAAGAGATCGAGGAATCCAAGTGGTGCCCGGGCTGTAAAAAGATGGTCTCCTCGAAAACTGAAAAGGCGCTGCCCGGGTCGGACATCGGACTCAATGCCATTATAGAAATGGCCTATCTGTGGGTGATGAGTGCGTTATCGCTCCCCAAAATCAAGGCCCTGTTCCAATCTTTCAAAGCCCTGCGAATATCGACGGCGGGAATTTCCCGGATCCTGATCCGCCTGAGCGGCATATTGCAGCCGGTTTACGATGAAATTTTATCCGATGTCAAACACGGGGCGAGAATCTGGGCCGATGAGACCGGTTGGCGGGTCCAGGGAAAACTTTGGTGGTTGTGGATCTTTGCCAATGAGCGAAGCGCCTACTATTGGGCCGACCGGGTGCGGGGAAGTCCGGTGGTACAAAGATTTTTTGGAGAGGTGTTTTATTATGGCATCCTGATTGTGGATGGTTGGCAGGCGTACACCAAGATACTCTGTGCCCAACAGACGTGTATGGCGCATATCTTTCGCAAGATTCGTGCTTTTATTGACGCCTATCCTCAATATCGTTCGATTTTGACGTTTTATCTGAGGCTGAGGAAAATTATCAGGGATGCGGAAAAACTGCAAAAGCAACGCGGCGAGCTTGAAGAGAGAGTCTTTCAAAGAGGCTTGAAGGCGCTGCGCAAAAGGCTGGGCGAACTGCTTAGTTGGAAAAACCCCAATGCCATTCTGCGGGAAGTGATCAAAAAAGTGGATCGTCAGAAAGAACGCATCTTGACCTTCGTTGAGCATGATGGAGCGACTCATCACAACAACTACGGCGAATATATCATTAAAAAGGGCGTTGTGAAGCGGAAGATGTCGGGGGGAAGCATGTCGGAAGAAGGTGCTAGAGCCTATGCGTGTATCCAATCTGTTGCCATGACGTGTCAATTAAGAAGTATATCCTTTCATGGATTTTTGAAGGCGAGCCTGGTTCAATACATACGCACAGGGCAGCCCATGCTGCTGGCGGAATATGAAGCTTGTAGTATGAAAATACTGGAGAAAAAGGCTGCATGATTAACTCCAGAAAACCAAGCGCAGAATATCTCAAGAGAGAAAATCGCTCTGTTATGGCAACAAATGGAACTTAAATCCAGTTTGAGCTCACGCGAAAAGAATGTTGGTTACTCTCATATCCGTATTGCCGGCGCCAGCCAGGGAACGAATCGAGATGCAAGCCTATCGGCTTTGCCTCGCTACCGGTTGCCGCGAGATTAATTGGTGCGTCCCGATCCATTTCTTTGAGGCCTTCGACCAATGCGAGTTCTGCGGTGACCAATGGTTGGTGCGAATTCAGGGGTGGGACTCT
>CAZCPP010000500.1:0-2914 GCA_964500655.1 uncultured Anaerolineaceae bacterium
TCGCTGACGCTGACGACGTTTCTTCTTTTCTAAATCTTTAATCTTTTCCTGGAACTGGTGTTGTTCCTCGACTGTTGTGGCTTGCCGTGCCTGGCGGTTGACCGCCTTGATCTGTTCCTTGGTGTCGCGCAACTCCTTTTCTGCAGCCATGACCATGTCATCAGCCCATTTCTCAAGTTGTCCACGCGCTTCATTGAAGTGGTGATTATTGCGCTCGAGTGATCTGCTGATAGTTGCCTTGACATGTCGGTTGGCATCCGCTGCAAGGCGTTTTCTCTCGCCCTCTGGTACGTCGAGATGATCTAACACCTGCCCGTTGCAATTAAAAATCTTTACACATGTCTCCTGGTCGAGAGATTTGCCTGAGTCGTCGAAACCGGAGAAGAGCAGGTATTCCTCACGTTCAAAGGACTCAATAACAAGCTGCTGCAGGAACATCCATCCTGAATTCCCTTTCAAATCCTCGACCAACGAGATTTTAACAGGATGACTCGAAATATCAAACAGAACTTTAGCCACAGGCGTTGGGTAACCCTTCCCCGATTGAATGACGAACTCGCCTAGTGGATGTCCCAGACGGTAGAGGAACTCACCAGGGATGTTGCCCCGATCTTTTGAAATCAAATGGTATTCACCTGATTGGATTGAGGCTATTGGCGGATTGGATAAACGAAATGAAAGCTTTTGATCATAAAATATCGCTTTGTCTTCCAGAATGAAACGCGTCAAAATCCAGAACATACGACCTATTCGATCAAGTTGTTCCTGTGCTCCTGACAGATTTACGCGAAGGCGGTCATGCACGTCCTCGTCAAAGTGTTCGAGTAGTATCTGTCTGGTTTCCTGTATGCGGGAAATAATGGTCTCGTCCAGTTCTGTACGCAAGGCTTCAAACGCATTCTCGATCTCTTCTTGCGTGCGACACTCTTGGTAAATGTCCAGAATGCGACGTTCGAAGTCCACTCCAGATTCGATTGAGCCGAGTACTTCATCAGAAGCTCCAAATACACCAGTAAACAGGTTGAATTTCTCATTCAATAATTCATAGACTCTGAGATCTGCTGCATTGCGTTTGTTCAAGAAATTAATAACGACAACATCATGCTTCTGTCCATAACGGTGGCAACGACCGATACGTTGTTCAATGCGTTGGGGATTCCAAGGTAGATCAAAGTTAATAACGAGAGAGCAGAACTGAAGATTGATACCTTCAGCGGCTGCTTCAGTAGCGATCATTATGCTCGCATTCTCACGAAAATGCTCAATTATCGCAGTGCGAACATCAATAGGTCGAGAACCAGAACCTCTTGCACTTTCTTTATTTACTTCTAACCACCGTTTATAAATTTGCGTAGACTCGGTATCACTATTTGTTCCGTTAAAGGTGACAACTTGACCAGCGTAACCATTGGATTCTAAAAAATTGAACAAGAACTGCTGGGTTCGGCGTGATTCCGAAAAGATGACAGCTTTTTGAGGTGAATCTGTTCTTTTCATCTCGGAAAATCCGATCTCAAGCGCTTTAAGAAGCGCTCGTGTTTTGGAGTCTATGCCGATGCTTCGAGCCCAGCGGATATATTGAGTTAGTTCTTCAATCTCAGCATTCAGCTTCTGCTTTTCAATCTTGACAGGTTCCACTCGTTTGGCATCAATTTCAACCGGTGTTTCATCTCCTTCACCTTCCAAAAGTTCTTCAAGCAGATCATCCTCAATTTCCTCGTCTTCAATGATCCGCTCAACCAGTGTCGATTCGGTTTTAATTTTATCATGCAAGGCGATGAGTCGATCCCGCATTACTTCAAGAGTTCCTGCAACTGCCTGGGAAGAGGAAGCCAACAGTTTTCGCACAATAAGCGCAGTCAGGTGTTTTTGTTGATAAGGAAGCGCGTAAGTGTCATCGCGTTTCAGAAATTCAGAAACTGCTTCATACAGCTTGTGCTCTTGATCTGTAGGATTGAATGGACGGGTGATTAACCTGCGTTCTGTGTATTTGATGTATTCAACGACTTGGCTTCGAAGGGTTCGCATACAAAATGAACTTAGCCTGTCTCGTAGTTCTTGGAGATTTCCGCCGACATTGACATATTGGGTTCTAAAGGACGGAAGATCACCAAAGAGACGTTCGTCAATTATGGGCGAGAGACCGAATAATTCCAGAAGAGAATTCTGTAGGGGTGTTGCCGTGAGAAGAACCTTGCGTCGATCCTCGATAGCCCAGCGGATATTTTGCCCCATACGGTTGCTTTGTCTGTAAGCATTCCGCAGTTTATGAGCTTCATCGATGATCACAAAATCCCATTGGATCGGCTTGATTTCACTCGATCTATTACTGGCAAAATGCAGTGAACATATTACAATTCGTTCGTTCATAAAGGGATTTAGATTCCCGTCCCGTATTTGCTCTCGGTAGGTTTTTGCGTCGAGAACTATTGTAGGCAGATGAAATTTTCCCTCGAGTTCAAGCGCCCACTGTTTTCTTAAGGATGCTGGACAGAGAACAAGGACACGCCTATGCCGTTCAGCCCAGCTCTGGCAAATTGCTAACCCTGCCTCTATAGTTTTACCAAGACCAACTTCATCCGCGAGCAATACCCCTTTTGTTACCGGCGACCGCAAAGTAAATAGTGCAGCTTCAATCTGGTGAGGATTAAGGTCGACACAGGCATCGAAGAGAGATCTGGATATTCGCTCTACTCCCTCGCCACCCTCACGAGTCAATTCATGAGCAAAGAAACGAGCATGATAGGGCGTAGTCATAAGCTCACATCTCTCATGAAATTACTGATTAGCCAGGCGACTTTGTACTGTTTCTCATCAAATCGCACTTTCGAAATAGCGATATGCAGGTTTACAATATTAAAAGTCATTTGAATCAAAATATTGTTCGAGTAGATCACGCCCAAGAAGGGATCGC
>CAZCPP010000501.1:0-2911 GCA_964500655.1 uncultured Anaerolineaceae bacterium
CTGTGGAACACCTTCACCATTTTGATTCATCAAACCCAGATTGTGCTGGGCATCCGCGTGTCCTTGTTCAGCTGCCTTACGATACCACTTCACAGCCTTCGTATAGTCCTGTGGGACACCTTTACCGTTGCGATACATCCCTCCCAACCAGGTTTGGGCAGTCGCATCACCTGTCTCGGCTAAGTTCCTGTAATGCATGATATCTTCGTGAGTGCTCATATGTAAATCACATACTTATCCCACACCGCCACAACCGCACTTGGTTTGCGTACTTCTGGCGAAGTGATGGCGTCTTGTTGAATGCCTCTTCCATAATGTCGGCAGCCTCAAACAAACGGCCCTCCTCCTTGGCCTTCTTGATTGCCAGTCGCGCTAGATTCTGGCCCTCCTTCTGATTAAACGGCGAATAAGCACCGAAACCGCTTTTGGATTCTTCCGACGAAATTGACTTTTTGAGACAGGTTTCCTTCGAGGGCGTGGGTTTCTTCCACCTATTGAGCGCATCGAGCAAGTCCTTGGCAGACTGATAGCGTTTGACGGGATTCATCTCCAGGCAATGTAGGACAATCTTTTCGGCATCAATATCGACTTCCACGTTCCAGGAACTTGGCGGCACAAGTTCTTTTTCAAAAGCTTTTTTATTGGACCAGCCAAAGGCTGGGTCCACTTCAACCGGCAGTCGGTCGGTCAGCAATAAATAAAGGGTTGCGCCAAGCGCCCACACATCAGCCGCGCATGAATCCGCCTTGGTCTTTGAAAACGTCTCGGGCGGCTTGAATCCGAGTGTGCCGGCGGCGGTGGCCATTAGCGTAAGCGGATTAACTTTCTTGGCCAAGCCGAAGTCGCTCACGCGTGCCCTAAGTCCATCGGCTTCATATCCGACAAGAATGTTATGTGGCTTGATATCACGGTGAATGATTGATGGGGTTTCGTCATGTGCTACGGCAAGCCCCCGACAGACTTGGCGCATGATGTCTATGGTCGTTTCGATGGGAATAAAGTTAGCTCCATGTGAGCGCCAGAACTTGTCAAGACTCCCGCCGGAAACATTTTCCATTGTGAAGTAACCGCAAGTGCCTTGGGGTGACTCGAAAACATTTGCGTCAAAAACACGGACAATGTTGGGATGCCCGATTCTGGAAAGAAGAATCGCCTCACCTAATATTTCTTCGATTTCGTCTTGTGTCATGCCGCCGCGCTTGAACAATTTCATAGCTTGGCGGCCAAGGAATCTATGCCGGACGCGATATACTTCGGCAAAGGCGCCCTCGCCTATAAATCTTTCAACCTCGTAAGTGCCTTTGATGTTCTCGCCTTCCTGAAGCAGCGGCATACGCTCACCCTATGTGAAGCTGACGTAATTCAATGTGGAATTATAGAAAGTCCTTTATTTTCACAAACAACCTGCCAGCTTGTACACTTTTCAAACTCGCCACGTAGAATTAAATTGCTCAACGGAATTTGGATAAGCTGTTCAACTGCGCGGCGGAGTTCTCTGACGCCATACTCCGGGCTATATCCTGCTTGAGCCACAAATTGCTCAGCTTCCTCTCCAACTTTAAGTATAACGTTATGTTTTGTCAGTACATTATCGCAAATTTCAGCCACCATCGGCCTTAAGATTTGCTTTACATGATCTTCGTTTAGTGACCGAAAAATTACTATTTCATTGATACGGTTAACAAATTCCGTGCGGAAATACTTCTTGACCTCTTGAAGAGCAATTGCCTTTATGTCCACAGGATCTGGGTCTCCAAACCCAATCTTTTTCTTGTGCATATCAACAGCAATGTTTGAAGTCATAATAAAGACGGAATTTCTTGCATCCGTAGTCCTGCCTTTTGCATCAGTGAGGCGGCCTTCATCAAATAATTGAAGGAACAAATCAAAAACTCTTTGATGGGCCTTTTCGACCTCATCAAAAAGGATGACTGAGTAAGGCTTCGTGCGTAGTCGCCCGGTCAATTGTCCTTCTTCCTCATGGCCAACATAGCCGGGTGGCGATCCAATCAGTTTGGCTACACTATGCTCTTCCATAAATTCAGACATATCGAACCGTGTTAATTGCAAATCACTACCAAAAAGAAATCCTGCCAGAGATCTTGCCAATTCTGTCTTCCCTACCCCAGTGGGGCCGAGGAAAAGAAAGACCGCAAGAGGCCCACGCTTTTTTGCTAAACCTGTGTGGCTCATGAGAAGTCTTTGGCAGACCAGCCTTATTGCTTCGTCCTGACCAATAATCCTCTTTTTTAGAAACGATTCTAGCCCGAAGAGCCGAGATTGCTGCGTTCCTTCTATATGACCTGTGATGATATCCAGCGGCAAACCCATTTTTTCTGAAAGAACCTGTGCAATTGTAACCTCGGTTACCTCTTTTCGTCCATCAACCCCATTAGTGTCACCCATGGGATTAACTTTATCCCCTTCTACCCACCCACTCAATATAGGTATGCGCGTCCGAGCTCCTGCTTTATCCACCAGGTCGATAGCCTTGTCAGGCAACTGATGATCACCATCAAATCGCATAGAAAGATCTACCGCGGCTTGCAGAGCCTTATCGGTAATACTGATTCCATGGTGTTTCTCCCATTTGGGCCGAATGCCTTCAAGAATTTCCAGCGACTCATCCGAACTTGGCTCATTAACAATCACCTTCTCAAATCGGCGTTCTAATGCCGGATCTGTTTCAACATAGCGCCGGTATTCTCCAATTGTTGTGGCACCGATGCATCTCAGGTTTCCGCGGGCAAGGGCTGGTTTCATGAGATTGGCTGCGTCCAAACTCCCTTCAGCTCGGCCAGCGCCAATAACATTATGTAATTCATCAATAAAGACAATCACTTCTGGGTGCGCACAGGTTTCCTCAATGATAAGCGAAAGCCTCTCTTCAAACTCCCCCCGATATTTGGTC
>CAZCPP010000502.1:0-2907 GCA_964500655.1 uncultured Anaerolineaceae bacterium
ACCACAGGTGGTTCATGCCATCCCATCAATCCCTAAAAAGGGCAAAGTCCAGTCTACTAGGATTAACAGTTGCTCCAAGATTAAGTTGTGCTCGCTATCAAGAAAGATATGTGGTTAAATTTAGAACATCATGCAGGCGCATTCTCTCTACATTCACATCCCCTTTTGCCATCATCGTTGTGCGTATTGTGATTTCAACACCTACGCCGGGCAGGAAGACTCCATTCCTGCCTATGTAGATGCGCTTTGCCGCGAGATCGAATTTACAGGAATAAACGCGCCAGAGAGACAAACCCTGCACACTATTTTCTTTGGTGGCGGCACGCCTTCCCTGTTGACCTCTTTGCAATTTGAGAAAATTTTGCAAACCATTTCCAATCATTTCATGTTGTCATCCCCGGAAATCACGACTGAGGCCAATCCGGGCACAGTATCACTTGAAAATATGAAGGACCTGCGTTCTCTGGGAATTAATCGCCTCAGCTTTGGAGTGCAATCAGCTAACCCTACCGAGCTGCGTACGCTGGAGAGAGCACATACTTATTATGATGTCATAAACTCAGTGTCCTGGGCGCGCCAGGCAGGATATGACAACCTCAATCTGGACCTGATCTATGGGCTCCCGCAGCAAAGCCACCACGATTGGTCTGCCACCCTCAAATTATTATTGGGACTGGTCCCCGAACATCTCTCGTTATACGCGCTGACAATAGAGCACGACACGCCTTTCGGTCGTTGGTCCGCGCGTGGATTGATACCAATGCCTGACCCAGACCTGGCTGCCGATATGTACGAGTGGGCCGACGAGACTTTGGAAGCGGCTGGCTATCAGCAATATGAAATATCGAACTGGTCAAAACCCGGCCTGGAGTGCCGCCACAACCTGGCCTACTGGCGCGGATTGCCTTATCTCGCTGTTGGTGTGGGCGCGCATGGCTATGCCCATGGCTATCGTTACTCCAATGTGTTGCGTATCAAGACTTATATAGACCGTTTGAAAATAAAACCTTCCGAAGGTTCTAAACCTTCGGAAGGTTTACCCTTCCCTCTCTCACCGGCAACGGTGAACCATCACCGGCAGACTCCCCATGACGATATGGGCGAATTCATGCTGACCGGTTTGCGCCTGACGCGCGAGGGCGTCTCGGCGGATACCTTCCAGGAGAAGTTTGGTCGGAGGATGGAAATTGTCTTCGGAAAAGAAATCGAAGAGCTGTTACGGTTGGAATTGCTGTCCTGGAGGGATGACCGTCTGTGCCTAACACGAAAAGGGCGTTTGTTAGGCAATCAGGTATTCTCTCGCTTTGTATCTTAATTCGCTAATTTGAGAGCAGCGTGTAACAATACGTTCGCGCCATTTTCCAGGTCTTGAGGGGAGGTATATTCTGTTGGGCTGTGACTGATCCCATCCTGGCTGGGGACGAAGATCATGGCAGTGGGACACATGGAAGCCAGCAATTGCGCATCGTGACCGGCGCCAGAAACCATGCGTTCGGCGGGGATACCTAATTCATCGGCGATATTCTCAATAAGATCCACAATCATTGGATCGAAACTCACTAGTGGGATGTGCTCTAAATCACGGACGGATATGCTCACTCTGTCACTTCTTTCTACTTCTTTTATGCGAGCATACAAACGCTCTTCGGCTTCGATCAGCGCCTTGCCATCCGAGTTACGCAAGTCAACGGTGAAGAGGGCCTTACTGGGAATAACATTAATAGCGTTGGGCTCAAAGGATATCATGCCGCAGGTGGCGCGCTGTCCGCCGCCGATATCGGTAGCGATCTCTCGCATGGAAGCGATAATTTTAGCGGCAGCCAGCCCCGCGTCCCGGCGAAGATCGATAGGAGTCGTTCCGGCGTGGTTGGCTGCTCCGCTAACGGTAACCTCCAGCCAGGTGATACCTGATCACCGTGTCAACTACACCGACCGGAATGTTCATTTGATCCAATATCGGGCCCTGCTCGATATGCAGTTCCAGAAATGCGTGGGGGCGAATATCACCGGGAGTCATCGATCCGGCATAACCGATGCGATCGAGTTCTTCACCGAAGTTGCTGCCGTCAATACCCTGGAAGGCGCGTGCATCTGAAACGGATAATTCTCCAACAAATACTGAACTACCTAACATACCGCGGTTGTAGCGCACACCTTCTTCGTTGGTGAAGGCTGCCACCCCCAAGGGACGGCGGGTTTTAATATCCTTATCGTTCAGCGTGTGGACGGTTTCGAGCGCAGCCAGCACACCATAACATCCATCATAAGGCCCTGCCACGGTGACTGTATCAATATGAGAACCAAGCATGACAGGTGGAAGGTCTTCGACACCAGCGCGCAGGCCAATAATATTCCCAACCTGATCGACGGCCACCGACATCCCCAATTTTTGCATCCATAAGACGATCAGATCGCGGCCAGCTTTATCGGCATCCGTCAGCGACAAACGACTGACGCCACCACTATCCAATGCGCCGATCTTTGCCAACTGATCCAATCTTTTTAGCAGGCGCTTGGGGTTTATGGTTATTTTTTCTGACATTATGTTTTTATCGAGCTACTTAGCAATATAAAATTGGTAAGTAGTTTACTCGGTACGTTCACGCAATTTTGACAAAAATCGACCGATCAAGTAGCCAATTCCTGTAATGATGCCCCAGTTAAACATGGGTAATAAGATCACACCGAGTGGGCCTAGCAGCCCGCCGCTTAACATAGCGGTCATACTCGGGAAAACTGCCGCTAGAAAAAAGATGATCACAAGCAAACGTGTAATTGAATTTGGACTGCGATTCCAGAAAAATATCAGCACCAGTCCGCCAGTGACGCCACCTAGAAAAAAGAATAAGTAGTCTAGTAGCTTAGCAAACATCAATTGTTGGATAGAGGCTATGCAATTTAATGCGA
>CAZCPP010000503.1:0-2906 GCA_964500655.1 uncultured Anaerolineaceae bacterium
CATGAGTTTACTCTATGACTGGTCTTTTCTCACTCTAAATGTACGGTAGAAAATTGTTGAATATATTTTGTAGCTATGCGATTACAATATTCCTTATGGTAAAACAAAAATATTATGTCGTATGGCAAGGAAGAAAACCGGGTATTTACGCGTCTTGGGCGGAGTGTGAAGCGCAGGTGAAAGGTTTCGCAGGCGCAGAATACAAGTCCTTTCCAAATCGCGAGATGGCCGAGAATGCCTTCCGTAATGATTATGATGATTACAAGGGTAAACCTGCATCCTCTCAGCAATGGCTATTCGCGCCTATAAAGCCCATCCTTCCATCTATATGTGTAGACGCAGCCTGCTCCGGTTCACCGGGACCGGTCGAATATCAAGGGGTATTGACCGAAAACGGCGAGCGAGTATTTCATTGCAGACCGTTGCGAGGGGGGACAAACAACGTGGGTGAGTTTCTGGCTGTTGTGCATGGGTTGGGGTGGTTGCAAGAGAAAAAACTGGCTTATCCAATCTATTCAGATTCAGAGAGTGCGATAAGTTGGGTCAGATCAGGCAAGTGCAACACGAAGCTAGCACAAAGAAAAACAAATGAAGAATTGTTTGACTTGATCGCCCGCGCGGAGAAATGGTTGGCGGAGAACCAATATCCGAATACAGTGTTAAAGTGGGACACAAATGCCTGGGGTGAGATCCCGGCTGATTTTGGCAGGAAGTAACCTTGGGAAATTAATATGATAGAGAAAAAACGATACTACGATATTGATTGGTTGCGGGTGCTGGGTATGCTGACCATATTTCTGTTTCACAACGCACGCTTTTTTAATGAAGAAGATTGGCATGTCAAAAACTTCGAGTTGGATTTCGGTATGACCGTATTCGTAGCCGTACTCAATCAATTCATCATGCCGCTCTTCTTCGTGCTCTCCGCTTTTGCAATTTATTATGCGCTCAAAAAACGTACACGGGCGGAGTTCTTGCGCGAACGCATCAAACGTTTGCTCATTCCTCTTGGAGTTGGAATATTCACGCATATCATCCTGCAGGTGTATATCGAGAATCTCACTCATGGTAGGTTTACGGGTACGTTCTGGCAATTCATTCCGTGCTATTTTGACGGTTTCTATGGTTTCGGCGGCAACTTCGCCTGGATGGGCCTGCACCTGTGGTATTTGTTGATGTTGTTTCTCTTTTCGTGGTTGATGCTTTCAACTTTCCAACGCATACGCCAATCCGGAAACTTCACTGCGCGGTTGGCAGATCGTTTTGTTACACCTATTGGTATATACTTGTTTATCATTCCTTTGTTCCTGATGGAACTGTTAGTCAATCTTTCTCCTGACACGCTTGGACGACGTGATTTCGGCGGCTGGAGCCCTTTGATGTATTTGATCTTTATCGTTATTGGATACCTGATCGCGACTGACGAACGTTATCGCCCCGCGATTGAAAGGGTACGCTTCCTATCCCTGACCCTAAGCCTGCTGACTGTGATAAGTGGTTACATCTTGCTGGTTGAGATGGGATTCTCCGGTAACAGCCCAATCTTTGCGCTGATACGAGCGATCAATTCCTAGTCTTGGCTGTTGACCTTCCTCGGGTTTGGCAGCCGCTATCTCAATTTCACCAACGCGTTCCTTGACTACGCCAATCAGGCCGTGTTGCCTTTTTATATCCTACATCAAACGGTCATCGTCATAATCGGCTTCTTTATCCGAGAGTGGAAATGGGCCATCCTCCCAAAATATCTGTTCCTGTTGTTGCTCTCGTTTACCATTATTATGCTTTTGTATGAGTACCTTGTGAAGAGAGTCGCATTCTTACGCTTGCTATTCGGAATGAAAGGTTAAGGAATGGGCAACGAAGAACACTACCGCAGGCTAGAACGCATGTATCTCAGCGCGCCAGTTAACAAGTATTACGCCCCTGTAATTCATATCACTGAAGGTCAGGCTCAAGTAATTATTCCTGTTCGTGATGACTATTTCCATGCCGCGAATGCCGTGCATGGAGTGGTATATTTCAAACTGCTCGATGACTCTTCCTTCTTTGCCGCTAATTCATTAGTGCAAGATGTTTTTGTCTTGACCGCTTCTTATAACGTTTATTTCACCCACCCTGTTTCAACAGGGGTGATGAAAGCCACAGGTAGAGTTCTACAAGCCTCCAAGCGACTGATCATTGCTGACTCGATTGTCGTTGATTCAGAAGACCGAGAAATTGCGCGCGGTAGCGGCACCTTTATGCGGAGTAAAATTCAATTGACAGAAGAGATCGGGTACAAATAAGGAGAGAATAATGAAAACAGCCCTCTTACTTATCGACATCCAAAACGACTATTTCCCCGGCGGCAAGATGGAATTGGAAGGTCCGGTTGAAGCGGCGAAGAAGGCCAACGAACTGCTACAATGCTTCCGCGATCACAGCATGTCTACTGTTCACATTCAGCATGTCTCGCTTGAACCGGACGCATCTTTTTTCATCTCCGGTGATCGCGGTACCGACATAAACGACCTCACTGTTCATTACGAGGGCGAACCGCTGGTGAAAAAACACTTTCCAAATTCTTTCCGTGAGACCAATTTGTTGGAGTTATTGAACAAGTGGAAGATCAAGCGCGTCATAATCACCGGTATGATGACACATATGTGTGTAGATGCCACTGCCCGCGCGGCTGCTGACTTTGGCTTTAAGGTCATGGTGGCTGACGATGCCTGTGCAACCCGGGATTTGAAATATGGTGATACCACTATCCCGGCCGAGCATGTCCATAAAGCGTTTATGGCAGCATTGAAATCCTACGGTCAGGTAATACCTGTGGAACAAATCCTGGCGCATCTAGCAGCAGAACAAATTCCTAGTAGTTTAGCAAATATAGTTTGACGGATAAGCGGAAAGATGGCATTCTT
>CAZCPP010000504.1:0-2898 GCA_964500655.1 uncultured Anaerolineaceae bacterium
CATCAGAGCCGGGTAACAGTGCGCCCTTTTGTGGGTAAATGCCAAAGATCTTGGCCGGGTTTGTGGCATTCAATTCCACAAACTGGTTGGCTGTCATCTTTCCGGCACCTACCCCATACGTCCACATGATGGGCAACCGATCGCCCACACCCGCCAAACCATTGGGGATTTTGGTGAAATCACCTGACCCAAGTTCCTTGCCGGGAATAGCGACTTTCTGCCCCTCATACTCAATCGATTGTGTACCATCAAAGAAGAATGAGCAGTGGTCCGTGCCAATCGTCTGGATAGTGCCATTTGCTAACCCTTCCCATAGGCGGGTATTATCCTCTTCAGTGCGCATAGGCGGTGAGCATACCCACTTGGCGCCATCGGGCCGACGCAAATGCTCGATGGTGAAGAAAAGGTACTGTGGGCAAGTTTCTCCCATCACTTTCACACCACAATCGCGAGCATACTTCAACATATCAACTTCACCAGCTGCATTCATATGGACGATGTAAAGCGGCGCGTCTGCTTCTAGGGCCATGCCTGCCACCCGTAACCCGGCATCTGCTGCACCCCAAGCTGGTCTCGTGAGTGCGTGCCATTCTGGAGATGTATTCCCCGCGGCCAGCGCTTCGGGGATGAGCACCTCGATTACATCACCGTTCTCCGCGTGTAGCAAGATCAGCATGCCGTTATCTTTTGCAATACGCAATGCCTTGAAGATATTGCCATCATCCAGGCGCAAGCGTCCATTGTAGGCAGTGAAAACTTTCATGGTGGTGATACCCATCTCCACCAGGGACGGGATATCTTTTGCAACCTGATCATCAAAGTGAGTCAGGTTCATGTGAAAGGAGTAGTCGATTGCCGCTTTTTCAGCTTTTTCAAACCACTTATCCACCGAATATTTGAAACCCTGCGGCTCTTGAACAACAAAATCCATAACGGTGGTCGTACCACCGAAGGCCGCCGCTTTATGACCCGTGTAATGGTCGTCTGCTGAGACCGTATTGAACATTTTCAGGTCAAAGTGGGTATGCGCATCCACGCCGCCGGGTAGAACCAGCTTGTTCGTTGCGTCCACAGGCTCAGCGCCCGGGATATGAAGCGACGAGCCAATTTCGACGATTTTTCCGTTATCGATCAGGATGTCCGCTTGAAAAGTGTCAGAGGTGGTGATAAGTGTCCCATTCTTAATAAGTTTTTTCATGATTCTTCCTCTAGTGGGGAAAACCCTTTGCCAAATACACCTTGCGCAGGTGAGACAATTACAAAAGCATCATTATCTTCTGCCGCTACGAGGACCTTCAACTGAGAAACTTCCGTTACCGTCAATGCGACCATCAACACCGCACGTTCTTCACCTGAAAATGCACCTTTGGCCGAAACAACCGTGACGCCACGTCGCATATCTCGCATAATACGTTGTGACACTTGCTCCGGGCGTCCGGTAATAACGAGCGTCAACAACTGCTTACGTTTGTGGCTATCTGGGCGAAACCATGCCTTTGGGTGTAAATTGCGTTTTCCTATTTCAGCAACCGAAGTGAAGAGATCCGTAGACAAACCATCAAAGCGTGGCAAAATTTCTCCAGAAGCATGCTGCAATCCAACCGTAAAAAAGGCAAGGCTAAAAACAAGCGCAAAGAGTGCAGTCACAACTACAACGATTAATTCACCAGGTAGAGGGCCAATCGCGGCACGCCTAATAAACTGCGCCCAAGTGAAAATTGGGTTGGGCACAAGCCAGAGGCTGGCCATCCAAGCCCCGCCAATAATTGCGTAAATCCACAGGTAGTTACGCCTGAGCCGCCTGCCAAGAGCCTCCAAAGTAGAGATAGGAAAATGTGGCAAAAGTAAATTCTCTGCTAATGTTTCTGCCCAATCGGCAGATGGATGGAAAGGGGGAACCAGCATGGCCGCAAAGAAATCGGTCTCCATCAACCGAACACGCGTGCTCCATAGCTCATAGTAACGATAACGCCGCGCCTCAATGATCAGGAACATGGTTACCAGCAATAGATTAATCAAGATAACAATATGGCTAATATCAGTTTGCGTGAAAGCAAATGAGATGACCGCTCCCGTAGTGATCACTGCCCAATTGGTAGTCGTATCCAAGCGCTGCCGCCAAACATTTGCACGTGAAACTTCGGCGCGGAAGAAATGCACCATCGCCGTTGTGAACTCGCTAGCTTTGAGTTTATAGCCTCGATAGGTCCAGACTTGCTCAGGTGTTTTTTTTGAACTTTCTTCCTGCTTTTTCTCTACCATTCATCATCCTCTGCAGCATAGTCCGCTTGAAGTTCTTTGATTCCCAGCAATGCGATCAAGATGGCAGGATCAATATTATCAGGCATGTCTACTATATAAAGCTGGCTTTGCTCGGCTCTTTCGCGCAGAGATTTCCACAATAAGGCCCTTTGATCGGACTGGACAACAAGGTCTTTTAATGTTCTGGCGTTGAGTACATACTCACCTGTCGTGTACAAGAAAGTTAGCCTGCGCCACTTTTCGGCAACAATCGGTTTGCTGAGACGTTCCAATGATCCGATTTGCACTTTGAAGTATTCCTCGTTTGCGCGCGGATGGTTAATTTCATCTCGGAGTATTTCCGCCCTGGATGCAAGTTCATGCCCAAGAACTGGTGAGATAAATTCGATTTGCCCCCCTCGATCACCAAAACTGCTAGGTTGGTAAAAAGCCAAGTAATCTACTGAAATCACCTTGGGCGCGGTTCGAAGCGGGATGCGATACCAACCCAACAGACGTGCAATTTCCATATCTCGCGGTGTTGGCAAGAGACATACGAGAACCAAATCTATAGATGAAAGCATAAATATATTATAGTGCTATTAGTAACTCATGTTACGCAGTGATTGGCTGAATAGAAAGCTCAGACTGCAAACT
>CAZCPP010000505.1:0-2896 GCA_964500655.1 uncultured Anaerolineaceae bacterium
GGATAGCTTTTTTCATGTTTATTTTCTTGATATGGCACCAATTGATCGCCATCCAATCGCTTCATCCAATATGGATGATTTTTTACTAGGGAAACGGACCTCACACAATCTGCACTACTTTCGATCAATTTTTCAACAGTTTGCTCAATATCTCTCACACGACGAAGAGGGGAAGTTGGCCGTAACCAAACAAGGATGTCCGGCAAAAAGCCCTGTTTCTTTCGAAGCCATTTCAATGCAAAGTGTGACACAGGAAAATCAGGAACATTATCTAGAGCTAATTCGGTCGGTTGTCTGAAAGGAACCTCTGCTCCGTAGTTTTCAGAAATCGCTGCAATTTCATCATCGTCTGTAGAAACAATAATCCGATCAAATATAGAACATGCTATTGCTGTTTCTATGGTCCAAGCAATCAACGGTTTGCCTGACAACAATTTAACATTTTTGCGAGGAATACCTTTTGATCCCCCTCGAGCAGGAATTAATCCTAATATCACCATGGCTCACCACCGCCACTCGGTTGGAACAGATATTACGCCAGAATTACGAAGATAAGACATAATCGAAATTTCCTGATTAATTGATTTTACTGTAAAGAATATTTGCTTCGGCGGAAATACAATTTTGATTGTTGGGGACTTTCCCATCACGAAAACATTAATAATATATCGATTGGATAAAAGTGGTATGCTGGGAAATAGACACTCGATTGTTCCTGAGCCCTCCACAACTCCTGGAGAAATATCATCTATCAACATGTCCGCAACGATTAAAATTTCTTTTTGAGTTCCCACCTGAATAATGAAATGGGGATCTGGAATTGGTCGCGAAGTTTCATAGTGAATTCGTACACGAAGGTCTTCCCCCTGAATAAAATCTGTTGTTACTTCTCCGTCCCGATTCATCAACTCGATCCTTGAAATTCGCATCTGTTCATAAAATGCTTCTTCATTTTTTCGCGATAATTCTACTTCCCTCATTGCCAGACGATTTGCATTTTTTTCTTGCGATTCCAAGTACGCTTTCACAACTTCTTCAGCTTGGCCCAACATTTGGATTTTCCCTCTCTCAAGCCATAGAACACGGTGACAAATTGTCAATATCGATGAAAGATTATGCGACACAAAGATCACCGCAGCCCCGCTATTACAAATACGCGTCATCCGCGCAATACTTTTCTCCCGAAAAGAGTAATCCCCCACACTGAGCACCTCATCAATCAGAAAAACATCAGGTTTCAAATGCGCGGCTACAGAAAATCCTAAACGAACTCGCATACCGGAGCTATAGTTTTGAACCGGTGTATTAATGAATTCTCCGAGATCGGCAAACTCAATGATATCTTCAAGAATCAAGTCAACCTCGCGTTTTGAAATTCCGAGAACCGCCGCATTGATATATACATTTTCTCGCCCCGTTAGAATTGGATTAAATCCTGCCCCTAGAGCAATCAAAGCACCTACACGACCTCTTATCGATATCTCTCCTCGGTCTGGTTTGATCAATCCGTTGAGCATTCTCAATAACGTGGTCTTACCTGCACCATTTGGGCCAATAATTCCAAAGACCTCCCCAGTATTTACACTAAATGAAATGTCATCAACTGCCCAAAACTCGTCCTGACGTAAATTTCGGAGGCCCTGACGGGGGAAAATCTCTGATGTCAGATCCTGCACACCGTACCAGAGCGAACGCCTTAAACTTCGACAGAATTTCTTGAATACACCATCAAACTTTACCATCTCCTTATCATACATCAGGCGCTCATCCTTTCAACCAGGATAGGTATCGATACTCTGTAGATAATCCAGGTAAATAGTAATACCAAAATCGTTAGCAACGATACAACTGCAAATGGAGTAGGGTCATTCAATGTTCCATTGATTGCCAAATCTCTAGCACCCGTGAGAAGCGGGCTGACCGGATTAAGAACATTCAATAAAGAAAAGGGCCAACTATCGGGAAGAGGATATATCACGGGAGTAACAAAAAACCAGAGGCTAGTGACAGTGTTTAGGGCAACAGTTATATCAGAATATAATGTACCAATGGGGGTCAACAACAATCCAAGCACAATCCCTAATAACATTAACAACAGAATTGCAAATGGTGCCAAAAGCGCTCCCCAGGTCAAAGGGACCTGAAAGAATATCATTACAGCAGCTAATATCAAGATTTTGATTCCCAAGTCGAACAGTACCTGTCCGATGCCTGATAATACCAGGGCCTCCTTTGGAAAGTTGATTTTGGCTAATATCGGTTTATTCAAAATCACAGACTTAATTGGAGCGTTTATACTTTCGACAAATAGCTGCCACAGAATAGTTCCAAACATGACAAAGACTGGATATGGGATATCAGTTGTGCCAACATTGATCACCTCGTTCCTATTTAGAACTACAAAGATCAAAGCAGTCGCTAATGGGGTTAGAAACGCCCATAAAACACCGAGAATTGATTGACGATATCGGGCACTAATATCGCGCACTGTCAAACGCCAGGCCAGTTCACGAGATGCTAACAAGTCAGACCACATTTCCTGGATCATTTTCAGGGGGGATCGGAGACTTGACTCAGGCGAATACACAGCTAACTGCAATTCGCCACTTGCAATATTTGCTGAACGCTTTAATTCTTTGGTTTTCTCATTTTTGGTCATGATAGTTTACTTATGAAATTCAAACGGAAAGATTGATAAAAGAAAAATGTTGTGTGCCAAATCAAAGCATATTTGCTTTCCACCAAAGGGCAAAATTCAGCAAATACCAGACCTGAGGTCCGCGACCGCGATTGATGAGATTATGTATTCCCTCATGATTTAAGAAATCTGTCTGATCACAGAACTCGTCCAGTTCCAACCGGGCCTGGTCGCCCAGGCGGTCAAAGAACCACTCGT
>CAZCPP010000506.1:0-2887 GCA_964500655.1 uncultured Anaerolineaceae bacterium
CACACCGGTATTGCCCAGCGTAACGCGGGCGTGCAGCACAGTCCCGGCTTCGACTGCACCGAAATCCCAGGGGTCGGGGATGCTGACCACGCTCTGCGGCACGGTCGGGCCAATTTGCCATTCGGCAGCGACGATATTGGCGATAGGCAATGGATCGGGACCGAAGGAGGCCAACGGGCGCGCCGAACTGTCGATGATATTGCCCTGCGAGTCGGTGAAGAAGGCTAACAGGATGTATTCATCAGCGGGGTAGGTATTAAGATCGATGGTTACTGGGATAACCGTAGGACCAGTCAAGAAGGTCTGCTGGAAATCGTCCTCGTGAGCTACATTGCCGTTGCTGTCGATATATTCGACAAAGAGGTGCCCATCGACGATCGATTCGGGATGCGGTGCGTTGATCACGAAATTGGCCTCGGTGCTGCTGGTGGAGGCGATCTGCACGCCGGGATCAGGGATCATTTGACCGCTCAAGCCGCTGAGGTCGTCTCCCAGGTGATCGTGCGTTCCTAAATTTGCGGCCGCTGGCAGGATGAAACGGTGGTTGCCCTGGGGGTCGTTATAGGAAACCACGATCACGGGATCAACCGCGCCGGGATCATTCACCGTGTACTGGAAAGTGTCGCGCGGCGTCAGCGCCTGCACGGTGAAGGATTCCCCTTGCTTGACCGTACCGGACTGGAAGCCGATCTGCAACCCTAAGGAGATATCCTGGGGCAGCGGGGCTTGATAGCCAGAGCCGAAATCAACAGTCCCTGAGCCGCCCTGGCCATCGCTCCAGTCGAAGACCAGCGGATTGGCCTGTCCAATGCCGCCATCCGACTGGGCCGCAAAGGTGTAGCTGCGGTCAGAGCCCCCCAGGTAGTAACCGGTACTGTAAGGCTCGGAATCGCCGCTCCAGCCGCCCAACCCGGGCTGTCGGATGTGCGAACCGACCACCACATGCTCGCCAGCCGGGACGCGCCCACCACCGCCAACAACATTATTTGTGATCTCACTGAGCCCATCCGGGGAATACATCACCGCTTCGACTCCGTAGGCATCGTAATTGCCGGTGTTAAGTAAGGACATCAAGACAGTGCAGTTATTTCCACTGCATTCTACTGAATAGCCAGCTAGTAATTCGGGATTGGGATGCGAAGCCGGATCGTCAGGATCGGTTCCCAGGCGGATTTCGTTGCGGTCGTTGTAACCATCCAGATCGCGGTCGGAGAGGATGCGCACTAATACAGTTGTGTTAGGTGCAGCTAAAGTATTTTTAAAATCACCAATATAATTCAGTCCAGCAGAAAAGTAGATATTCCACCAGGTAGTACTTGAAAGCTCCTGTTTACAATAGATGGTAGTGGAATGTGGAGCTGTTTTTGGTTCCTTGCACCAATTGGGTGGTGAATTTTGATTGAATTCTGGTGTCCATACTGAAAGCAAGTTGCCTTCTTCATCTTCGGAAACCGGGAAGAATCGTTTTACTACATCTTGAGTTGTATCTGACGGGTCCCAAATTGCAATTAGGTAAGCATCGACCAATTCGTCTTGATCTTGGAAACCATCTTCCATAGCCACCATAACGGAACCATTGATAGCATCTTGGTAAAAAGCCTGATCCTGACCGAACGCAATATCTTCCATCTCTACCCGGATTGTTGTGCCCTCATCGATTGCCCTCATTTGATCAAGGGAGAGAGAAATAGGATTGGAGGTAAACTGATGAGAGTCTCCAGGAAAAAGATTCTGGATTTGAGCAATCTGGCCGTTGTCTCCCACTGCAATGTAAGTGTGAATTGGATTATGATTTTCGCCCAAATAGAAGTTAAATATCAAGCTGGTAATTTCACGAGCGTACTCGCTTCCGCTGTTTACAATATCATATGTAAAATATAGGTCAGCAGCGTGGGATGTATCAACTGCGTTTGCTTCGGACCAAGATTCAGAGAATTGATCAGTTGATGATTCTGATATTGTATGTTCCTCATATTGCGTAGTGGTTGTAGTTTGTGCACCACCACGTTCAGAGCCACGCGAAGTTGTTGTGGTTGGTACAAAATTTGTTGGATAATTACTGTAATAAACAGGTTGTTTAATTAAATGACCTTGGCTATCAACATAATACCGCGTTCCTCCATTTGCAATAGCCCGTTCTTGTTCTTGAACACTAACATTAGTTACATCAATCGATTGTTGATTACTAACAACTTTGAGATTTTTTTCATCGCAGGTTACTATACCTGAGCCAATTGAAATACAATTTCCAGATCCTCCAACCATTTGGATTTGGTTTGTTATTGTAGTGTTACTCGGAGCTGGACCAGTATCAAATGCATCTCCAAGTGATGTAAGACCTGTTGCAAATGTCCCAATTCCTGTTCCAGCCAAAGCAATAGATCCACCAATCGTCAGTGCACCACAAATACCAGCAGTGGCAATTGCACAGCCTATTAAAGCTGCCCCACCTAACACGCCAACAGCTCCCCCAGCAAACTTAAGATATTTTGCCGCAGAGCCGTTAGAAGAATTTGTAGTGTTCAGGAGAGCATCATAAAGGGGATACTTCAATCCATTCATTCCATGTTATGGTGTTGGCCAGGCTTGTACTTGTTCCATTTGTCGTTGCAGTTCCATATGTATGTTCCTCCCCCTCCGTTATAGTTTTTTCTGTGGTGATTGTAGTTGCGGCAACCACGCGTAATGAATTGGGTACTATATTTACTTCCGGCTCCGGAAAAGCCGCCACCCAGGGGCTGTCACCGGGGGGCAGCACCCAGGCGGGTAAGTTGGCGCTGACCCAGGCAGCGTCTTCGGCGCGCGGCAAGATGCCGTAGCCGCAAGGCCCGCTGGCTGCCGGACAAAAGGTCACACCGAAGAGCTCCTGGCCGTCGTCGAATTTATC
>CAZCPP010000507.1:0-2867 GCA_964500655.1 uncultured Anaerolineaceae bacterium
CATTAAATTGCATAGCCTCTATCCAACAATTGATGTTTGCTAAGCTACTAGATTAAAATACCGGTATGAGTATCAACCAGCCGACTATAGCCACCCATAGCGAGGTACGTTCAACTTTGTAGAAATCAACTTATCTATATTGAATCAAAACTTGCGAGCTATTCGTCAAAGAGTCAACCCTGCGAAAATCATGATTGTTGAAAAAAGCTAATGCATATGGACATGGAATGACAGAGGTAGCAAAGTATCTTGATTCTCAGGTTGATTATATTGGAGTTGCTTTTCTGGAAGAAGGGATCCTTCTGCGTGAAATTGGTGTGCAAGCACCTATTTTAGTACTCGGTGGTATCTGGGGAAACCAGATCCCCGCATACATCGAACACAAGTTAACTCTTACGGCTCCATCAGTTGAACGCTTGGAACAAATTGATTAATCCGCGGAGGCATTGGGCAAAAAGGCGAAAGTTCCCCTAAAAATTGATACTGGTATGGAACGTATCGGTATACATTATTACAATGCCCACACGTTGCAAGAAGCAGCGCTCAAATGTAAGCATGTAGAAGTAGAAGGTATTTTCTCTCACTTCGCCAATTCTGATGTAGACGATTTATCTCATGCGAACTTACAGTTGGAAAGATTCAATAATGTGTAAGCTTCTATGAAAAACATAGTCTATCAATGCCCATACGTCACATTGCGAATTCGGGTGGTATCTTACAATTGCCAGAATCTAACTTCGACATGGTACGCCCAGGTATTATGTTCTATGGAGTTTATCCCTCGATAGAAGTTCAGCGTACTTTGGAAATTCAACCAGCGCTGACGTGGAAATCTCGTGTAGTCTATTTTAAAATTACACAACCTGGTCACTCTGTTAGCTATGGATAAACTTGGCAAACGGATCAAAACGTTCGCATCGTCACCGTTCCCCTGGGGTATGGCGATGGATATTTCCGTGGATTGTCTAACAAGGCACAAGTCGTAATCCATGGTAAGAGATACCAACAGGTTGGGCGAGTATGTATGTATCAAATTATGGTCAATATCGATCAGGATTCAGCCCACAATGGAGATGAAGTTATCTTAATTGGCGAAGCGGAGAATGGTGAAAAGGTCTCTGCGGAAGAGCTTGCTGAATGGGCTGGAACGATTCCTTACGAAATACTGACTAACATATACACACGTGTACCTCGCGTCTACATTTCGGAGTGATTCCGCTACATTGAACGCAAAACTGAAACGGGATAATCTGGTAAAATCACATTAAAACGTCAACCAGGCGTAAGCCTGGTTTTTATTTACCCATCCTCGAGTAGAATTCACACAAAGAGGTTAGAGTGAAAAAATATATATCAATGTATGTGAACTTATTTGGAATAGCAGGAGTAGTAGTCACACTTGACCAATGGACAAAGTGGCTGGTGCGTGAAAACATCCCCTTCGCAACGCAATGGCTACCAGATAACATGCAATGGTTGATGCCATATGCCCGAATTGTTCACTGGCATAACACTGGTGCAGCGTTTGGAATGTTCCAGAATGGCAGTCTTGTGTTTACAATACTGGCTTTTATTGTCATTGGCGCGATTATATATTATTACCCACAAATTGAATCCGAAGGTTGGATGTTCAAACTGGCATTAGGTTTACAACTATCTGGGGCATTAGGAAATTTAATTGATCGTTTGACGCAAAATGGACAGGTGACGGACTTCATTTCAGTTGGAACTTTTCCAGTGTTCAATATAGCCGATTCATCCATCTCGGTTGGGACAGCAATATTAATTCTTGGCGTGTATCTCAGCGAACGAGCGGAGAAGCAGGCTCGGGCCGAATCTGATACACGTGTAGAGGGGGAGCAAGTTATTCTTTCTGAAGAATGAGTCTACATGTCTGAACGTCGTGAAGTCTTCGAATTCCAAAAGGAAAAAGAAGAACGCCTCGATCATTTTTTGGTTGAGTGTTTGTCTGAATATTCGCGCTCGCGTTTACAAGGGTTGGTCAAAGATGGTTGTGTTACTGTAGATGGCGTTCCGGCCAAAAAAGCCGGACAGAAGTTGGTGAAGGGATCCAGGGTAAATGTGCATATCCCACTCCCTGTTCCGAGCGGACTAGTTGGAGAGGATATTCCTCTCGATATTATTTATGAGAACGATGATTTATTGGTTGTAAATAAGCCAGCAGGGATGGTAGTACATCCCGCGGCAGGACATGAAACCGGTACGTTGGTGCATGCTGTATTGGGCTATGAACCGAAGATCGAGGGAATTGGAGGAGAGGAGCGACCTGGTGTTGTGCATCGCCTTGATAAAGAGACCTCGGGTCTGATTCTGCTTGCGAAAAACGATCGTGCCCATCATTGGTTACAAGATCAGTTCCGATTGCGCAAAGTGGAAAAGACATATCTGGCTCTGGTAGATGGCGCCCCGTCTACTCCCAGCGGACGGGTAGATGCGCCGATTGGGCGTGACCCTAGCAAACGTAAGAAAATGGCCATTATGCCACCGGGCAAGGGGCGTGAATCACAATCAGAATATGTAACTTTAAAATCATTTGAACGACATAGCCTATTGGAATTTCACCCACTAACCGGGCGGACGCATCAGATCCGGTTGCATTGTAAATTTTTAAGTTGCCCTATTGTTGGGGATAAGATCTACGGACGTCGCAAGCAATCCATTGATATTGATCGGCATTTTTTACATGCGCTTCGGTTGAAGATCACACTTCCTGGAGGAAATAAAGCTCGCCTCTTCGAAGCGCCATTGCCGGATAAGTTGCAATCCGTGTTAGATTCTCTTCGTTTAAGGAGATAACTGATGTTACGCGGCTTTGAGCAGTTGGAGTTCATCATAAGCACTTCTCA
>CAZCPP010000508.1:0-2867 GCA_964500655.1 uncultured Anaerolineaceae bacterium
CCCAAGCTGTCCAAAATTGCTATTTTTTTGATCCGTAGGGTGCGGAATGTGGGATTATAATCACAATGCTAACTTTATTTCCCTAATTCTAGCCTGTATTATCTTAGCGAGATCGTTACATTTTTCTGGAACATCATCTGACTCAATTAAAGCCGCTTCAACTTGCCCCAAAGCAGCGAAAAGATAGCGAATCAACTGCTTCGATTCATTAGGGGCCAGCCCAATGGCAGCCAGGGTTTTATCAATTTGTACTGTGTGCTGAACGATGTGCGCTTCAAAGCGATGCAAGCGATGGCGGATGGGAAAGCGCGTTTCCTCCCAGAAAGTGGCGGGCAGATCAAGTTCTTCATCCGTGATGCTGGAAAATTCGGCTAGGATGTCTGTATGCAGTTTGTGGTGATATGTCTGCATGTCGCTGAGAGGACTGCGTAATAGCGATTTATATTCTTTTTCGCTCATCCCGATCAGTCGTAATTCATCTTCATCAGACATATCATCTGGGGTCCAAGTGCCCGCACGATGACCTTCCAATGCATAGCGGATAACTCCGCTAAAAATGATGTCTGCGCCCAAGATATGACTGTAGACACGTCGCACCGGCCATTCGCTTTCAGTAGGAGCACGTTCCGAATCTTGTGCCGACAGGTCAAGAACGGTGGCACCCAGGTCCAGGTATTGGGTATGATACTGTCCTAAAATTCGTTGGGCTTGCGTGGGTGGTGCTCGCTCTGATTCAAGCGTCACAGCCAATTGACGCAATTCCTGGATGGTGACGAAGAAGGCGAAACGGATTCCCTCTTCATCGTGATCTTTCCATACCCAGGTGCGTTCCAATTCTTTTGTGGAGAGGGGGAGCATCGTTAGAGCAAAATCATTGACTGTTTGGTGCAATTTAGTATTGAACATGATCTCTCCTTGAGAGATTGGTTAATTGCCTATTGTAAAAACTGTACTTCATCGAATTCGACATTATCTACGCTAAATATATTTGTTGGCTGACCTTTCAAGGTTAGACTAAAGAAATCGATCAGATAGTTGTTCACGATCTCTACCACTCTTTCTCCGTTGAGTGGTCCTTTGAGACCAAGTTGTGGAGCAATAGGCGAGAGCATGGGCAGATCACTGAAGTCGTAATGCCTGGTTCCCTGGATGCCGATCGTGCGCGTGGATGGATCTACATTCTGCATGAATTGTGAGAATCGACGATTGTTTATGCTGTCAACATCGTCTACCCAGGCCTGGCTGAACATGAAGAAGGCGGGTTGCGTAATACCGTTATCCAGTACCTGTTCTGAGACGGGTGTCATAAAGGGGTCCATGCCCAGCACGGCTTTACAGCGCGCATCCTTGCCGCAGAACTGGATGGCTGCACCCGCGCCGGTCGAGTGCCCGAATACGCCAATGTTTTCCATATCTAACATTGTGAAGAAGGAACCACCGTCGGTAATACTTTCCTTTTCCAAAAAATCAATCGCAAAGGAAATATCACCTGCCCATTGTAGGGCTAATTTACGAGCCGCCTGATCATATTCTGCATCGGGGACATCATCGGGCAGTGCATCTGGGTTATTGTTTGCGGTTTCGCCATCAGGGAATACGGTTACCACAGCACCATAAGTGTGCTGGGTGGCGGCTACAACGTATCCGCGGCTGGCGAGTTCGAGCGCTTGCCCGGTGTTCTGGGCGGCAAAACCATTCCAGCCATGTGAAAAGATGATGACCGGATAGCCATTGCCTGATGGTTCGAGTTGGGCATTCAAGAATGATGGTGTTTTAACCAGCTCCAGATGGTCAAGGAAGAATTCTGGCAAACTAAGATAGCTGGCGATTCCACGTGCGAAAATGGGAGCATCGTTCATCCAGGGCGCGCGTGGTGTGTCAGGTTCGGGTTTAGCCGGATACCAGATTTGCAGCATGAACTTGCGGGGTTCATCTTTATCGGAATAGAGTTCGGAGCGTGATTCATCGGATAGGACGAATGTTTGCGTGCCAACCGAATATGGTCCGCTGGGGGGTGGAATCATAGGCACAGGCAATAACACAGGTAACACTGTCGAAATGGCCAGCAGGCTCAGGGTCCCGATGCGAACCGCGGGTGACCAATTATTGAAATCAATCTCCCAAGTTGACAATTGAAGTCCTTCCGGTAAGGAAATTAGGAAAAATAATCCAGATAGCAAGTATAAAGGAACCATTTGCCAGCGATAATTTTCGATCAGTAAGTGTATGAATGTGAATGTGATTGTCAGGGCAGGCAAATAGGCAACCATTCGTGGATATGTACTTTTGACAATTACCGGCCAAGTGATGTAGGTGGTCAAGGTGAGGGGAATTAATATCTCAAAAAATCGCATAGTTACTCATCTTTTTTTCAAGTCCATTTCTTCAAATTTCCCGCATTATAGTGGCAAATCGCCTCTGCTCCTATGGGTAGAGACTATTTTTCTTGATTTGTGAGCAAGAAATCTTTAGATTGAAATTCTTGGTGATCTTTTTTTATACTTGAACTAAAACCATCTAGAACCGCTTCAAGTAACGGAAGGAAGTTTGCAACCCTTTTTACCCGTATCACCCAATCCCAAAGTGGTTCAAATATTTTCCATCCACCCGCGTAAACAATGTGCCTGATCGTTTCCAGCGGTTGCTTGTGAACAGATCCAGCTCGAAAGATACTACTCCATTTATAAAAATCACGGTAGGCACGCCAATAGCCTGTTTCAAGCTCTTTGGGAGACATTTTTGCAGGATTGAAAACGGTGTGGCGTGTATCATATAAATCCCAATTTGATGTCAAGATGCGGTCTTCTTGTTTCCAGGGCTTTCTTAAAGTAAGGTATAAGGGTTGAAAAAAGAGACCTTCCTCGGCT
>CAZCPP010000509.1:0-2861 GCA_964500655.1 uncultured Anaerolineaceae bacterium
GCTTTTTTTTCAAAGGCATCTCCTTGACCGATTCGGCGGCGTAGAATCCGGGTTATCCATAATCATAATTTCCTCCTCCATCGAGACTTCTTTCAAATTGCGTTCTTTGGGAAGATATTGGCGTATCAGTCCATTTGTGTTCTCATTAGTGCCTCGTTCCCAAGATGCGTAAGGATGAGCAAAATAGCAATCTGCTCCTAAAGCGGAAGCAACTTCTTCGTGCCCTGCAAACTCTTTCCCGTTGTCAAAGGTGATAGTCTTGAGACGTGCATCCCATTTGAGAAGCTCTTTGATCCCTTGCGTGATAGGGGCAGCGTGTTTGCTGGGGAATGTGCGTAACAAAGTGAAGCGAGATTTACGCTCTGTAAGCGTCAGAGCTACTCCTTTGTGGTTTTTCGCAACGATGAGATCTGCTTCCCAGTCCCCAATGCGAGAGCGCATGTCTACGAGGGCTGGGCGCTCATCAATACTCCTGCGGTTAGGGATTTTACCCCTACGATCACGCCCTCCAGCCCGTTTACGGTACTTTTTTGGACGACGCAAGTGTCGCCATAGAGAACCTCCAGAACGCTTGTCTGTGTACACGTATTGATAAATACGCTCATGGCTAAGGAAAATGCCACTTGCTCTCAACTTCCCTGATACTTGCTCGGGACTCCAATCCTCACGAAGTTGCTTTTCTGCCAAAACCCAAACTTCTGCTTTGATGCGAGGGGCTATCTTTTTCTGCCTGCGGATTAATGCTTTCTTATGGGCTTGACTTGGACGATAGCCGCGTTTCCCACGGTTTCGTTTGAGTTCTCGTGAAATTGTAGACGGGGTAGTGCCTATGGCTACTGCAATTTTCCATTGTGGTATCTTCGTATCCAAAAGTACTTTTATCTGGTATCTTTGCTCACGGGTGAGCTGTGCGTATGACATAAGTGCTCCTTTTACTGTGGTTGGTATTGGAGGCTAATACTACCGCAGCTTGCCTCTTTCTACACACCACTGAAATATTGCACTTACAAGTTGAATCTAAGAACAAAAACATCTTTGGTGAAGGGTATACGAGTGCTAGGGGTTGATGAAATCCATCTTGGAAATCAGGAATATGCTCTAGTAATTTCAGATTTAGACCGCAATTACGTCCTTGCAGTACTTTCTGACCGTAAAAAAGCCACTTTGGAAAAATGGCTAACAAAAAACTTGACCCAAGAAGAACAGAAAGCTATCAAAATTGTATCAATGGATATGTGGAAGCCTTATAAATTTGCGGTAGAAAGTTCTCTTCCACACGCTCAAATTGTTGTCGATCGTTTCCATGTAATGAAACAACTAAACCACCAACTAGACTTACTTCGGCGTAGCTTACGAAAAAACGGCTCTGATATTGTAAAAGAACTTTTGAAAAATAGTCGTTGGATACTTCTGAAAAACCGTGATAATTTAACACAAGAACAAGAAAGAAAACTGATGTTAATTTTATCGGCTTCCAAAGAAATACGAGAACCATATTTGCTGAAAGAGAAATTTCGCACCATCTGCAACAGAATCACGAACAGAGAGCAAGCTGAACGTTTTCTGAAAGCATGGTTGTGGGAAGCAGAGGCTGGTGATAGCCGTTACCTAAATCGTTTTGCAAAAACACTACGAAATTGGTGGGATGAATTTCTAAACTACTTCAACGAAGGCATTACTCAGGGCTTTGTAGAAGGAATCAATCGAGCTATTCGCGGAATTATGAATCGAGCTTTCGGCTTTCGTATATTTGAAAACTTCCGCTTACAAATTTTAGTGGAATGTGGAAAAGCATGACCCCTGTCTAACCTTCTGCCCCACGAATCCGAGTAGACCCCAATATATTCATGAGGCCAGGTTTTTGCGTAGGTCTTCGCAAATATCCAGTTTGATTCAGCAATAAATCTTTTCAGATTGTCTGGAAAATCAATCATTCGGCAACCCGCTATTCAAATAATTCAAAACTTCCTTCACTTTTTCTGCAATTTGGTAAACGACTAAGCAAGCCCGATGGCATGCGCTTGTTATGAAGAAAAGCTTGCAAGTAAATACTCCCTGACGACTTGCCAGTTAGGAAACTCGGGTGAGCCAAACAATATTAGTTCTCCTAGAAATTTATCTGCTCCGTTTTTTGTTCTATCGTCAACAAGGAAGTGACCAGCGTTTAGATTTTTGTGGTGCGAGAGAATTAGTCTTTTATATGCATGAGTACCCAAGTGCTTTTTCACCCATTGGAGCTTATCTGACCATGCAGAAGGGTTCTCCCAGGGCGAGGTAGACAAAATGTAAGTGTCGAACACGTTGCATAGTTCTTCGTATGCATTAATCGCATCAGGCATAGGATCCATAAGTGAAAATATTCCAGGAATTTCATCTCGATTATCTTCGAATTTAATCAAAGTCTCCTCATCGAGCTTCGAAAATGCGGAGGGAAAATCTACAAGAACGTTGTCCATATCAATGTATAGTATTTTTTTCATTTAGGCATTATCCTGCATCATATTGATCTGCCCCCCAAAAACATCATCCGTAACATTGTACTCGGATCGATTTTTGGGGGGGCAGATCACTCTTGCTGTCACAGCGATTTTATTTACAATCATTCGGGTCATCGGAAAATCTAAATTTTTTATTATCTGCGGCGTCATCAAGATCCATAAAGGTGACTGACTGGATCAGTTCAATTTCTCCTGTGACTTCGACACAAGTTCCTGGGCCGAGTGTTTTTCCTGTAATGGTATCGTAGTATTCATAATTGATTGAATATAGAAAGAATGTGTTTGGCATGCTTGAGAACTGGTAGCGTGTTAGGGCAATCGCATCTTAATGAGCAGAGAGCACTTTGAGTAAATAATCTTCAT
>CAZCPP010000510.1:0-2861 GCA_964500655.1 uncultured Anaerolineaceae bacterium
GAAAACATCTACTCTGTCCTTCTTTTCCCCTCCCCAGTTAGGGAAAACCAAAGATTTAACAGTAGTCTCTTCTTAAATTATAAAAATATTCCATAAATATTACATCTCAAGAATTATCCCCTTCAAAACGGATTAACATAAAAGCACCATTGCAAAATTCAACCAATTGTTTATATTTGAATAGGTTTACTAAATTAATCGTCTGAGAGAATATCATGACTCTCCCTACTAAAATTGTTGTAATCGGTGCAGGCAGCGCTTCCTTCGGAGAAAATACCCTTTCAGCTCTACTCCGTTCTAAGTCATTGCGTGGTTCCAAACTCGCATTAGTCGATAAAAACCCCAAAAGCCTGGATATTGTTCATCGTTTGGCGAACAAGCTGAACGCGGAATGGGATGCAGAGTTCTCCATCGACGCGCACACTCGTCACCAAGAAGCTCTCGAAGGTACTGAATTTGTCGTCTCTGCTATCGAAGTCGGTCCGCGCGAAGAATTGTGGAAGTCCGATTATGAGATTCCCCTCAAATATGGCCTGCGCCAACCCTATGCAGAGAATGGTGGTCCGGGTGGTTTCGCCCATGCCGCACGCAACATTGGTCCGTTGATGGAAATCGTACGAGATATGGAACAGGCGTGCCCTGATGCCTGGTTAATAAACTTCACTAACCCAATGACGCGTATCTGCGATGCAGTCAACCGCTATACTCAAATCAGGACGGTTGGATTATGTCATCAGATTTATATTAGTTATGCTTTTGTGGGGATGGTGTTAGCTGACGATTTGGACATCCAGGTACCTGATGGCATTGAAGGCATGCATGCTGATTTCACGCAGCACGCCCTACGAGATCAAGTTATTCGACAAACTTTACCTCGTGTAGAGATCACAGCTGCTGGACTGAACCACTTTACATGGATTCTATACATAAGAGATAGACAAACCGGCGAGAATCTTTATCCGCTCTTTAGAGAGCGATTCGCCTCTTTTGACCCGACATTCGAACTGCTCACGAGGGATGTATTCGCTGCCTTTGGTTTATTCCCCGTTCCTGGAGATACACACCTGAGTGAATATTTACCCTGGGTGAGCGATCCAGTTACAAAACCCTGGGAAAGATACAATATTCGTCTGTATGATTGGAATCTATGGGCTGGATTGCGCGATTTTAGTCTTGACCGCTTATCCGACATGGCTGATGGCCACTTGAGCGTGGATAGTTTGCTCGAAACCGACTCAGAAGGCGCGTTGGAAATGATCCAGTACCTCGCCGGACCAGGAACACATGATCATCCTGCTGCCAACCGGCCAAATATTGGTCAAATCGCAAACCTACCTTTTGGGGCTACAGTTGAGACTCCAGTTCAAGTTACTAGTGTGGGGGCAAATCCTGTCCACGTAGGTGCGCTGCCTGAACCGGTTGCAGAACTTCTACGCAGTGAAATCACTGTCGGTCAACTTTGTGTAGACGCAGCAATCGAGGGCAGCCGAAAAAAAGCACTGCAATGTCTATTACTAGATCCCATGGTTACAGACATTAGCATTGCAAAACAGATTCTGGATGATTACCTGACATCATATAAAGAACACTTGCCACAATTTTGGAAGTAACAATAATGATTAATCAGTAATCACCTGATCATTCTAACCCCCTGGCTTGGCTGACAAACATAGATTACTGGCTTCAAACCACTGATCGATTGATATTTATTTTCTGTCGCTACTATAAACGTCTCAACTTGCTCCTTCTTTACCAATGCCACAGCACATCCCCCGAATCCTGCTCCTGTCATCCGTGCGCCAAAGCAGGCAGGATGCGTCTGGGCGCATTCCACGATCTGATTCAATGCTTCATTCGTTACTTCAAAATCGTCTCGCAAACTAGCATGGGATTCATTAAATAAATTACCAACCTTTCGTGAATTGGCTTCTCGCATGGCAACAATTGCATCCAATACTCGCTGATTCTCGGTAATAACATGTCGAGCGCGACGCATAATTATCTTATCAATTTTTTCACTTTCTAATTTGAATTCTTCAAGACCGACATCTCTCAAGGAAGACGCACCAAAATGACGGGCGACAGCATCACACTGTTCATGTCGCTCATTGTAGGCTGATTCCACCAACCCACGTCGTGTTGAGGTATCTAAAACTACCACAGCAATATCTTTAGGTATTGAAATATGTGCAAATTCAAGGGAGCGACAATCTAAAAATAACGCATGACCTTCTTCTCCCACAGCGCTGACCATCTGATCCATAATGCCAGAATTTACCCCCACCCACTGGATCTCGGCCTTCTGACAAATTTGAGCCATGGTCACCGGGTCCCATTTTAAATCCGATGCAGCTATAAATGCACGAGCGGAAGCCAATTCTACGGCCGCCGAAGAGGATAATCCCGCACCTTGTGGAATATCACCACTCATTACACCTTCCCAACCTTTAAGATCCAAACCTGTTTCACGCAAAACCCATGCAACGCCTTTAATGTATTCACCCCATCCTTTGCCCTTCTCAAGCTGTTCCAATTCGAATTCAATTTCATCAGACATATTTAGTGAGTGAATGATTACACGTTGATCGGATCGGGGGCGAAAGGCGATCCACACTGCCCGATCAATTGCCATTGGTAACACGTATCCATCGTTGTAATCGGTATGCTCTCCAATTATATTGACCCGCCCGGGTGCGCGTACAAAAAAAGTTGGTTGATCCTCAAATCTTTTTTGAAATGCAGAAGGTACTCGATATTTCATTTTCGCTCCCCCTGTGACTGCCTGGTATTTGCCAGTTCCCACTTCCTGGGTGTTAGCATGTAACCGCAATCCGACGGGATTGCAGTCGGGCACGTTTTTG
>CAZCPP010000511.1:0-2854 GCA_964500655.1 uncultured Anaerolineaceae bacterium
TGGGTTTTGTCCCATCATACATCATTTCACTAATTCCGGTAAACTCTAATATATCCACACTACATCGAGTCGGAGGGACAGCATGAAATCAAATCTAAGAAAAGCGGGGATTGCCATCGCCGTTATCGTTGGCATTATTGTCCTGGTGAATTTAGTTTTTTTTGCACTAGGCGAATCGCGACTCAAGAAAAAATATGATGTACCTATTGAGATGATCGCCATTCCAAATGACGATGAATCTCTCGCAGAAGGGAAACGCATTTTTCAATATCGTGGTTGCGAAGCCTGTCATGGTGAAAAACTGGAGGGCGTGGTCTACCTAGACAACCCCGCCATCGGGCAAGTCATCACCCCCAACCTGACCACCGGAAAGGGAAGCATCGGATCGCAACGGACCGATGAGGACTTGATCCGGTCTATTCAGCTTGGTATCCGCCCAGACGGGACTCCGCTGCTCTTCATGCCCGCCACCGAGTTCTATTACTTGAGCGATACGAATTTAGGCTGGATAATTGCCTACATACGCAGCGTCCCGCCGGTTGATAACGAATTGCCCGTCAGTAAGTTATCAATAACAGGCAGAATCGTGATGAACATTACCCAAGAGATAACTTTCTTGCCCGCCGAATTGATCCCGCACGATGCACCTCGTCCGGTCGCTCCTGAGCCTGGGATCACGCCTGAATACGGCGCATACCTTTCATATTCATGCCAAGTATGCCATGGACCAACTCTGTCTGGCGGCGAGATCCCCGGATTCCCACCCGAATGGCCATCCGCGCCAAATTTAACGACCGGAAAGGGAAGTCGCTTGCCTACCTGGGGCGAGGGTGGTTTCATCGAAATCATCCGCACCGGGCAGAAGCACGGGCGTTCGATCAATCCAGATTATATGCCCTGGGAATCTTACCGGCATATGAACGATGACGAGTTGCGCGCGGTCTATATACACTTGCAATCGCTACCACCGCGGAACTTCGGCAACCGATAAATATTTATGATATTTATCTATAATATTGACAGAGCAAAAAGGGACTGATATACTCGCAATTAGTACCCCTTCTTCAGACTTAGAAGAGATAAAGGTAATACTATGAAAAGTACACGAGATAGAATCTTACATACCTTGCTTAAAAATCCAGGTTCTACCATTAACGATCTGGCTGAGGCTGTTGATATTAACCCTATTTCTGTGCGTCACCATTTGAGCAATTTGCAAGTGGAGGGGCTGATCAACGCGCAGGAAGAGCGCCATGGTGTGGGACGTCCGCGCCTGATATATTCGCTCACAGAGCAAGGCATGGAGAAATTCCCGACGCGCTATCTGCGTCTGACCTCGCGTCTTTTAGATCAATTGAAATCCTCCCTGCCCGAACCCATGGTCAGTAAGTTGTTTGCCGAAATGGCCACCAGCCTGGCCGAGGATTACGCTGAGCAAATGCAGGGCTTAAGCATGGAAGAGCGCCTTGAAATAATTAGTGAGCTGCTGGCTGAAGAAGGTTTTACGGTTGAGTGGGAGAAAATCGAAGATCAATACCGTATCCATGAAATAACCTGTCCCTACTTACAAATCGGGCAAGATCACCCGGAAGTGTGTACTGTAGACCAAACCTTAATCTCAAAAATGCTGGCAGTTCCAGTAGAAAAAGTGCAATGCATCCTTGATGGTAGCGCCCACTGCACCTATGTTGTGCAGCCGGCGGAAATCGCTAAAGGCTAATAGAGGTATTTATGAGTGAAAAAGAGAATAAAGAATTAAATCAAATCACATGGGCAATCCATGAAACGCACCCAGATATTGTTGAAGTAATGCGAGAAAAACTATCGGAAGTTATCGATCCTGAGATCGGGATGAGCATCATCCAGCTTGGTTTGATACGTGAAGTTGAGATCGAGAATGACATCACGCGCATTAAAATGATCATGACCACCCCTTTCTGCCCCTATGCACCTGCTTTGATCGAGATGACTAAGCAGAAAGCAGTTGAGGCGCTCAACAAGCCAGCTACTGTTGAATTAGGTGTGGAACCATGGGATTTTTCAATGATGGAAGATCCATCCGCGCTTGATTGGGGCATGTACGCATAATCTCCCCCAAAGCATAAAAAAAGACGTCGGTTTCGAAGACGACGTCTTTTTGATTTCTTATTTCTTTTGACCCTTTTTCCAATGCATCACATGGGGTTGCTCATCATCTGAGAAGCCAGAAAGAACGATCAGTGCATTGGTGACGTTTTTCCCCGGATTCTTCCAGCGATGTTTTAACTGTGCCGCAAACAACAGGCTATCCCCTGGGCCGAGCTCAAAAATCTGCTTCTCTACTTGGTATTCAAGCTGACCTCTCAAACAGAAAACAAATTCGTGACCACTATGGATCATGGTGTGCGGGCCGCTGCTTGCTCCACTTTCTAGTGTAAGCACAAATGGTTCAACGCGACCTGAAAATTGCTCCCCACCAAGGCCTTCCCATACTCCCCTGGAAAATGATACTCGCGGTCGCTCCTGACCCCGAATAAAAATGACATGCTTTTTATCTGTTGGCTCTCCAAAAAAAGTGGTGATAGGGATCCCCATCGCATCAGCCAATTTATATAAAGTGCTAACTGAAGGTGACGTTTTACCGCGTTCAATCATACTTAAAGCGTTTGCCGACAACCCGCTGGCAGATGCTAACGAGCGCATGGATAAATTCCGCTGCTCGCGCAACTGTCGTAAGCGTGTTCCAACATCCACAGATATTGCTTCTTGATTGTAAATATCCATAATCACCTCGATTTTGTCCAATACATTATACCCCCAATCGGCATTGGTGCATGAAAGGCTAGACAAAAGTGGCGTGACTGAGTAAATTTGG
>CAZCPP010000512.1:0-2843 GCA_964500655.1 uncultured Anaerolineaceae bacterium
AAGTGCCAATTGGCTGAAAGGTCATACGGTAACTCGCCATATTCCTACCCTACATCAAAGCCAAAACAGCCAACAAAGAGATCGCTTTTCCCCATGCAATACAGCCTTTGACAGAAGGCGAATATCAGAAGATCACATCACGGGCAAGCATTAATGGAAATTCCGCTGATTACATCCGAGTGAATGGGAAACCCTATGTGGTAGGGGAAAGCGCAGAACGACACGGCGTACTAGCTCAACGTTCCGGTTCATCCCGCTACACCCGTGATTATTATGGCGTCCTGGCTGTAGCTGCGCTTGCCCGACTTTATGAACGTGGTCGGGAAGTCGCTATCTTTGGAAGCCATGCACCTGGAGATGTGCAATATAGGGAAGACTTGATGAAATCAGTAATTGGTGAGTGGACTGTAGAAATTGGTAGGCGAGAAACCAGCTTTCGTGTGATCTATGCCAACACTTTTGATGAGCCAGTTGGCGGCTTGATGAATGTGTTGCTGACAGAAGATGGTCAACACTACCAACATGCCAATGTAGGGGAGGGGAATTCCCTGGTGATCGATATTGGTGGCTTCACTACTGACTGGCTAGCCGTAAAACCTGGTGGTGTAGTGGACTATGGCCTAGCCAAAAGTATCCCCATTGGTATCCAACAGGTGATCTCTGATTTTGAAGAGAGCTTTCGAGCAAATCAAGTTGAATTGGTGAAAGACATCCCAGTACTTTCCCCTGCACGAGTGAGAAAGGCAATTGCTACGGGTATCTTCGAAGGTGGTGGACAGGTGCATGCTTGTAGCGAATATGTGGATGAAGCGACCAGCTTGTTTCTCAACAAGTTTGCTGATACCTACCAGCGAATTGCTGGAGGTGCTTTAGCTTGGGACACAATCATCTTGACTGGTGGTGGGAGTGCGCTACTCAAGCAAAAGCTCATCCCGATTCTGAAGCATGAGAAAGTGCTGCTTGCAGATCAACTCGACAGCCTGCATCTGGCAAATGTCCGTGGTGGTCTCAAACTGTGGCGTTTATATGACGCTTTGAAGCTGCTATGAGTAAGGTATACAGCTTTCGCCTTGATGTAAACAACCCTCGCGAAGCCCAGGCTAAGGAGGTAATTAATGCTTGGGTTTCAAAGGGGTACTCTCTTCGAATTATTCTTACAAATGCGTTAATCCAATATGGAAATAATAATGACCATAGTAAGGATATGGACATCTTGTTAGAAAAAATAAAAGATTTACTGAGGAACTCGGATCGTATGCAAATATCAGAAGATGTAGATTTAGGCGGAAAAGAAGTGCTACAAACTCAATTTATTAAGGAGTTATCAAATTCAATCAAGCCAGGGCTAAAAGCATAATAATGGAAATGTACGGCTTATAATAACAATAAAGTATCAGCGTACGTGAAAAAAATCTTATCATCAAACGTTAATGGTATTATTTCGAGTATAAATTATGAAACTTCAATTTACCAACGGATACCGCCCACGTTTCGACCAAATTTCGCGAATCCTTCAATTTGTACTAACTCAAGGAGAGCGAAAGAAAATCCCCCGTCAGGATATTGTGTCTGCTTTAGGCATCCCTAACAAACAAGTTGAAAATTTAACCAGTATGATGACTGGCTTTGGATTAGTTTTACCACGAGTGTCTCGCCTCACCCCGCTGGGGAAGGCGATTATTCAAGGGGATCCATATTTTGAAAAATTAGAAACCCTTTGGATTATTCATTACATTGTGTCAAGTAATCCAGAATGGGTGGTTTGGCATCGAATTGTCAATAATGTTATTCCTGATCTAGATCATATTTCTGTTGATTATGTTAGCAACAATTACTTCTCCGATCTTGCAGGGGAATACTCCGAAAAAACAATCACTGAAAAGATACCTAAAGAGGTCGGGGCAGTGTTGGCTAGCTATACACGCTCAGAATTGGCGAATTTAAACATTTTGCAAATGGAAAGCACTGGGAAATTCATTCGTGGAAATCCTGTAGAAATTCCAGAATTGGCTTTTCTATTTTGTTTGCTAAATTATCGGGATCAAATTTCTCCAGGAGCATCAGCAATGAACATTGATGATGTTTATTTAGTTGAAAATAGCCCTGGAAGAGTTTTCAATATTCCCGAATATCAAGTACGAAATATTTTTGGAGATTTGCACAATTCTGGGTATGTACGCATGGAACAATTTGCCAACCTAGACCAGGTTCGATTTTCCGAGACAATGACACAGTCTAGTGTGTTAACTCTCCTTTACGAGGGATAAAGTGTCTCTTGACGTATTTGATTACTTATCACAATTAGAACAAGAGCGTTACCGGGCTATTGTGTTGCATTCTGCTCCAGAAAAAGGGGCATCTGCAACTCAATTTGCGAAAAAGATATGTACTCGCCTGGGCGGAAAATATCTGGATTTGCTGGATTATTTTATACAATCTGAAGAGCTATGTAAGCAAATCGACAGATTCAGTCCAGAAGAGTTTCGCAAGTTGCTCATAGAAAAAAGCAAGGGACAAACAATTTTAGTTGTTGATCGACCAGATTTTTTATTAGATACATGGAGACGTGCTGAAAAAAAAGATTTTTTTGGTTTGATTGACAGGAATCAGTGGGATGGTTTTAAGGAGGGAATGAAGGCAAGGCTAATTGTTTGCCTGCAAACTTCTCAGGAAATCATATCAATGCAAACTTCCAATGCACAGGATCAGAGACGAATTTTTCAACTTTCTGATTTCAACGACATTCTGTAGGAGAAATTTGTTGTCATGGGAAAAATCCGAGATATTGTTCAAGTAAACTACTATCGACTGGAAGTCGATAGCTTTGTATGTCGAATGAAATT
>CAZCPP010000513.1:0-2842 GCA_964500655.1 uncultured Anaerolineaceae bacterium
CCCAAGCTGTCCAAAATTGCTATTTTTTTGATCCGTAGGGTGCGGAATGTGGGTTTTAAATCTGTAGTTTTAGAACTCGATTTCCCCAATCTGCTCAAAGTTTACATCGAATAACGATTCAGCCTCAATTTCTGCCTCGAATTCGTCAATATCCCCGGCTTGTATTCCACGATCACAGTATGAGCGATAGGGGCAGTAGGCGCATTTTTGACGGTCATCAGTCAGAGGAAAGTCTGAAGCGGATTTGATTTCTTCGGTTAGGCTGATCATCACAGCCCAGTCTCGTTTGTATTGAACTTCATCATAAGTGAAACGAGCCGCTTCGTTCGGGTAATTGGAGAACCAGTAGATCATCTCGCATCGTTCTGGGTCGATGGGCTTGCCTTCATTAAATTGAGTTCCTGCGGTAATCAACAACGCCCGGTAAACCCGCGTCTGCCAGCGGGCGGAAAGCCATTCGTTACGAGGGCGTTTACGGTAAGTTTTCCAATCAAATATGACAAGCTTTCCTTCTTCCGTCATGGCGATCAGGTCATATTTTGCGACCAAGCGGAAATCGCCTAATAGTGCTGATAGTAATAGCTCAGGGTAAATTGTAGATAGATTTGCTAAGCCGGTTTCACTAAATGTCAGAAAGCTCTCCCACCAACGCTTGAGGTTGGGAGTATTAGCCAATCTTGATAGTTTCTCGGTTGGGATTCCAAGCAAGTGTTGTTGGGCTAGTCGATGAAAATATTGACCTTCTTGCTGATGACCCTCATTCTCCAACGCAGGCTCAGATTCAGTAGCCGGATATATGAGCTTATCCAGGTAGCGCAATTGGAAGCGTCGTGGGCAATCAGCGTAATCCTGCAAGGAAGATTGAGAAAGGTTAAAGGGGGGCTGGAGCATGGTTTACAGATAGTCTTTCAATTGGAGCGCGCGTTTGGGGTTGCGTAATTGTTTCAAGGCGCGACCTTCAATTTGCCGAATCCGTTCGCGCGTTAGCCCAAATTTACGTCCCACTTCTTCCAGCGTGTAGGTAGTACCATCTGTCAGGCCGTAACGTAGGCGCAACACGCGCGCTTCGCGCGGTGTTAGGGTGGATAATATTTCCTCCATTTTATCCTTTAGTATGGATTGATAAGCGATTTGCATTGGGGTTGGACTGACATCATCTTCGATGAAGTAGCCAAGTTCTGAATCGTCTTCATCGCCAATCGGACTTTCCAATGAAAGCGGAAGCCAGGAAACTTTCATAATCCACTTCACTCTTTGAACGGGTATATCAATATCATCAGCTAGTTCTTCAATGGTGGGTTGTCGCCCTAGTTTTTGTTCCAATTCACGGTTGGCTCTGAATAGCTGACGAATACGATCGATCATATGTACCGGTACTCGGATGGTGCGCCCCTGGTCGGATAGAGCTCGCGTGATGGTTTGGCGAATCCACCAGGTGGCGTATGTTGAGAAGCGAAAACCGCGCGTGTGATCATATTTCTCAATAGCTTTCATCAATCCCAGATTGCCCTCTTGGATTAAGTCAAGAAATGCAACTCCACGTCCCATGTAGCGCTTGGCAATACTGACTACCAGGCGAGTGTTGGCTTTGATGAGATGTTCCCGGGCACGCTGTCCATCTTCGATACCAACCTCTAACTTGCGTCGTTTGGTAATATTTTGATGTCCCCTTAATAATGTTTTTTTCTTTTTAGCCTGTTGTCCCTTCTCGATGCGGATAGCGAGATCCAATTCCTCCTCCGCAGTGAGTAGAGGCACACGAGACATTTCTTTGAGATACATACCGATAGTATCGTCACGAGAAATGGAATCATCAATTTGATTAATCGTTTCTATCCCCGAAGCCGTCTTTATTTGGTTTTGATCGAGGGGTTTGTGGATAGTATCTGTAGTGATGTGATCATGAGAATCGATGATATCTACTCCACGACGACGCAAAGAAGTTAGCAGGATGGATAAGCGCTCCATATCCCCCGCAGTGTCGGGAAAGACTGTTATCAGATCGTCTGTAGTCAGGTAACCTTGTACACCAGCTTTGTCCATCAGCATTTGCAATGCAAGTTGTGGTTTCTGATTTTTGGTGCTGGTCACAAAACCCTCCTCATACTTGGCGGTTACTCCTCTAGTAAGTCTTTTAGTTTTGAGAATGGAGAATCTTCAACAATGTCCTTATGCCCGCAGTCATTTTTGTTCAGATCTTCGCCGCATACCACGCACAAGCCATTGCAGGTTGCTTTACAAACTGGATTGATTGGCACTTCAAGTAGGGCATACTCGCGTATAAGTGGTTGTAGGTTAATGTGTGCATCTTCAGGAAGCAACAAATCTGATTCGCTAACCGATTTTTCATTGAAAGCATACAATTCGGTAAAATCCCAAGACAGATCATGCTCATATTGGCTGAGACATCGCACGCAATCAAGATCGGTTTTTGCGGTAAAGGCAGCCTGCAGGATGAGGCCTTGAGGTGTGCGCCCAATAGTAGCAGCTCCATCAAAATGACGTAAATCCAGATCATCCGAAATCTGGATTTGCTCAAATTCAAAAGGGAACTCCCGATTGTAGCCGACTTCTTGAGATACGATGAAGCCGACGTTGAGGCGGAATGGATGGCGTAGATTTGTCAAAGGGTCACACTTATAAAAAGACGTCGGCTCATTCTAGCATAGCGGAGTTTGTCAGTCAAGCAGATTTCGTGTAGGTATCAGGATGTTCTTCGCTTTTTGATCGTTGATTGACCAGATATATACCAATTAGCACCATGAGACCACCAATGACAATTACTTCGGAAAGTGCTTCTTGCAAGAGGATAATTCCCAGAATGGCTGTGACCAAAGGCTGT
>CAZCPP010000514.1:0-2837 GCA_964500655.1 uncultured Anaerolineaceae bacterium
AATGTGGTGTCAATCGTCTGGAAGGAATGAGCGGATTCTGTGGTTCTCCTGGCTCAACCCTTGTTGTTTCAGCATTTCATCCGCATTTTGGTGAAGAAAGGCCACTTGTTGGGACTGGCGGCTCAGGGACTATCTTTATTACTCACTGTAATTTACGGTGTGTATTTTGTCAAAATTGGGAGATAAGTCAGCTTGGCATGGGCTCTGAATGTGCTCTTGATGATTTCGCCGCGATGATGCTGCATCTTCAGGAAATCGATTGTCACAATATAAATTTTGTGACCCCAACGCATTATTCTGCACTTATCCTGAAAGCGCTTGTGATCGCTGCAGAGAATGGGCTCCGATTGCCTATTGTATACAACACCAGTGGCTGGGAGCGGCTTGAGATACTTGAGATTCTTGATGGAATCGTTGATATTTACCTGCCTGATTTCAAATACTGGGATAGTGATATGTCTGCGAAATATTCATCTGGAGCGGAGAGTTATCCTGAAATGACAAAAGCAGCCATCCTTGAGATGCACCGTCAGGTTGGTGTGGCAAAACCTCCAAAAGACGGCATTATGCAAAGAGGCCTGATGATTCGGCATTTGGTCATGCCTAATAACGTAGCTGGTTCAGAAAAAATTATGGAGTGGATCGCAGAAAATCTACCAAAAGATACCTATATCAATATTATGGCACAATATACCCCCCTCTATAAAGCATATGATTATCCGGAGATATCAAGGAGAATAACCGATGAAGAATATATCAAGGTTGTAGAAAGGGCGCAAGAAGTAGGGCTTACCAATCTTGATATTCAGGGATACTGGTGGCTGCCAGAATAGATGCCGTTTTGACAGGAAATTGTGTATGTTGTGACTATCCAATCATCTAATCATCGCTTGCTGAGGACAGCGGGAGGAAGGGTGGAATTTGTCGACTGTCTTGTGGATGGTATTGGATTCAAACCCAATATCCCAATGTTAGCAATCCCTACACTACCCCCGTAAACCCGAGATCTGGTGATCAGAGGTTCAGCTGCTGATTTCGCATGAGCCCAATTAAATTCGAACAAAAAAAGGCGCTTATAACGCCTTTTTTTGCAAATTTATAGCGAAAACAGGACTCGAACCTGCGACCTCCGGGTTATGAGTTTAGCTGCTGATTCCGCTTGATTTCACGAACAATTTCGCCGTTTGAGCCTACTTTCAGGACTGTGGTTCTGAAATGCTCGGCAGATTGCGATAGCACATTGTTGAGGCGGATTATACCATTTTACCCATTCCTTCCTATGAAACCCGAGCCTATGTTCTCCTAAAATTCACGATGAAAAAGCGGCTTGATGCTCAAAAATCGTGTAAGATATAAACGTAACTAAGGCAACATTCCGCCAAAGATATACTACTAGTAAATATTTGACGACGTACACTAATGGATTTTTTTACATCTTCTTCTCAAGGTAGCAACTTGAGTTATAACAGACTGGCTTTGAATACAATGCATTGTATATATTTTACATTTGAAGTTTTGCCAGACAAGTAATCAATGGCCTGCATCCAAGGTCCCATGTTGACACTTCAGCTGCAATACGACGTAACACACCAAGGAATTAAATCATAATTAGGACCCCGTAGATGGACGACCATAACTACTTTTAAAGGTTTCCAACTCACCCTACTCGGTTTGTCGAACCCATTTGTCAGCTGTCCAAAACGATACCTAACTTGTTCACCAATCGTCGCATTGGTGTGCCCTCCTTCCACAAGAAGCATCATTTTGCGACGTTGCGCTATTGTTGTCGCTTGTGTCGCTGGCATGGCTTCCTTCCTTTTCTATTTACTGCGTTCCTAAGGAAGGAATATCGTTATTGGTTCTCAGTTGTCAAGGTTCAGAGGGGACGACTTGTTGCATTGCCCTGGGGGGCATGAGATTATGAAAGACTACACCTGCAAACAAGGTTGGGTCGCTCTCACCAATTGAAAATATTTTTGGCATAAATACTTCTATTCTGGCCGATAAACTGTAACAACATTTGACTGATTAGTGTTGCGAGGGAGGGTTTTTATAGTTTGACCTTCTCGCAAGTAGTTACCAGTAGCCAGGGTAATAAGGAAGTTTTCACCTGTGGCAATCGCAACCACTTCGTATTTGTCACCAATACCAAGAGTGCTTGTTCCAAAATATACATTTGTTTGCCAACTGCCATCTGCGCTAACTATAGGTGGATTTTGAACCCACATTTCAGGCACAGTAAGTGGATGTATTATCACGTGCACTTTACTGTGGGGATTGTTTACACTACCTTGAACGAGATAGCGCATTGAAACATTATCGCCATCTAGCGAATTACTTATAGTAACTTCTATTGGCTGTAAGCCTATACCTGACAGCCATGACCACGCAATTACGGCCACTGCAACCGATATTGTTAGAACAACAACAATTAAACCAACGCTAACGCGCTTAAAAAAAACTGAGCGGGTTAGCCAATAAACTGCTACTGTAAATATTATAACCAAGACCGCGATAGCAAATATAAGTAACGAGTTTAGGCTAATTAGGGATGCGAGGTAGATAGCAAGGCCAATTATCTCCGCAATGGCAGCACATACTGTAAGGGCTTGTTTTACACCCTCGCTACTGCTCTGCTGAGTAGACGAAATCTGATTGAAGTTCATAATCACACCTCCTACTTACAAACGACCCAATGAGAGCTCGCGCCTCATTAAGTGAGATGCGAGCGTCTCGCTTAAATATGTGATTAGCTATCAAATTGCAGCTAAATGGCTTATATATTACCTTCTTTGGGATTTCGCGTGGAGAGGCCATATATGGGGGTACGCTGATTA
>CAZCPP010000515.1:0-2823 GCA_964500655.1 uncultured Anaerolineaceae bacterium
TGATCTTGATCTCAAAATCACGATCGTGCTGATAAAGCCCCAGCTCTCCGCCATCGGGTGTGCTGGTTGAGTCCAATTTTATGGTTGGTTTCATAGGATAGGGAGAGATCGCAGAAACAACTCTTCAGCTGTTTGTCTACCCTTAGATGTTTCCAAGGTAGGATTTTTTGACATTCCTTTTTCCCTTATGACCAAATTACCGCCCATATCTTCTTTGCAGTAGATCGCGAGTGGAACCCCAGCCATACTTATCATGACTATTTGCGATTGAAGCCAATCCTTCAAAAATGGCCTCAACATCATACCCATGCTTCTGACCGATTTCGTGGTAATGCCCCAACGCTACGATTGCATCTCTTGTATCTTTTCCCTGGTCTGCTATCACGAATAGAATCATATTCCGTCGAAATCCCTCCCGCGTCTCCAAGTCGTCACAGATCACTGCTGAATACATGAGTGAGTCATTTTTATCCATCAAGTCGATAATTGCCTGGCGTTGATTTCTGTCAAATGACTCGAAGTGATCGACAATTTCATCAAAAAGAACCGTAATCTCATTACGCAAGCCAGACTCGTCTGCTGGGTGAGGCATATTCGCAAGTTTTTCCTGCCAGCCTGGGGCATTAATGTCTACTTCTTTGTGTACGACTGGGCGCAACCTTGAATCGAGAGATTGCACTTGTTTCTTCCAGCTCGCATATTTATTGTAGAATGTGTCATCATCCATGGTGCTCGCCTTGAAGGGGACAGGCGGGGTTAGTGAAGAAAGGCGGTTTTTATGTCAAATTTTTTTATTTGATACCGCATGACTACTCAACCAGTCGGGAAAGTCCCGGCTTATGGGTAGATGACAGCATCTAAATTTGGGTTCCAATTATCTGCCTGCACGCGGTCCGCCATTTCAGCCACCCCGGCCAGGGGGATGGTCTTAGCGGTCATCTCACCTGCCAGCCTGCCCTCAAATCCCCAAAATTCGGCTTGGGCATACCAATCATCAGGCTCGGTGTTGGCGTCGTTGTCTGGGAAACCTTCCGCTAAACTGGCGCCGAGGTGAATTTCCGACTGCACGTAAACCAAGTCGCAGTTCAAGCGCGTCCACAGGCCGGCTGTTTTGCGGAAGCCATCATAGGCCTGACGGATATGGGGTTTGTCGGGCGCGGTCTGAACGTGGTCGAAGCTGGCAAAGGGAATCAACACTCGCAGCTCAGGCAGCTTTTCGCCGATAGCGGCGTAGTTATGTACCGTGATGCGGTAGGGCCAGAAATCGGCCGTCTGCTGGGGCGTGGCCAGGTCTTTTGGCCACGTATCCATGCTAAAGACACCGTTATCCAGCAGGGCCTGAGTCAGGGTCTGGGAGTACCAACGCAGCCCCATGATCTGCGGTCCTTTGTCGTCCAGAACGTAATCCTGTTCCCCAGGTAGCTCGAAAATTGGACGCCCCTCGGGGAAAGTTGCGTTTTGGATCCAGCCCAGATGCGAATAATCCACGGCGATGCTGGTGGGCGTATATCCTTGATGATCGTAATAGGGGTTGTATACCGGCCGGTGACGCTCATCGAAGTGACCGATTTCGAGCGGATACATTTCTGCCATGGTGGGATTCTCCCGGCCGACGAAATATTTCAACCCTGCCAGCTGTTCTCCATAATAAGCCATGACGTTCGTGGCTACCACCCCGGCATGGGAGGAGGCGAACATGCCAACATTAGCGTAGAGCGGCTCTACCGAAATCAACTCGTGCAGATATTTTCCATCGATATCGGGAATCACTCCTAATGCAAAACAGATCGTATCCCTCAACGCTGCCAGGCTGTCTGGCCCGCCGAAATCATATTCTCCATCGCTGCCGATTTTGGTCTGCTGGTCGATTTTTCCCGGCCACATGTGACTGACACTGATGGCTCCCACATCAACAGGATTGTACTCCAAATGGAAAGGCACCATCGTGTGGTTATATTTCTCCACGAACCAGGTCGAAGCGACTACTACAACCGGCGCGCTCACACCGTAACGGGGCTGGGCGGGTAGGTCAACACGAACGGCGATCTGGCCGTTTTCAGGCGAGTGGATGTGAGTATAGAGGCTCTCGCCAGGGTGGGTGAGTTCGGTGAGGTTAGATGGTTGGTTAAGTGTATTGGGGGGTTGTGGTGACGCGGGCGGTGAGGTTGTAGTGGAAACGTTAGAAGGGAGAGTACACGAGCTGAAAAAAACTACCACCAGTAGAAAAAAACTTATCTGTAATCCTATTCTGCGCTTCACTTGTTTGCTCCTTCAGTGGCCTGGCCACAGGCCTAGTCCATTGGGGCGGATGTCAGACTGACTGAAGTGCGTAGCCGCTGTTCCATCAGCTGTTGCGTTCCGAACCATCCAAGTTGGCTGATGCCCGGATCAATGCCTCAATATCGGTCCATGGGGCCTCGTCAAATGATGCAATGTCCATGTGGCGCATATAGAGGCGATCCCCCGAAAGCAAAGACTTTGGATCGTCGAGGAATGCGCCGAGTCCGAAACGTAACCGCACATCGTCCTCTCGGATGTCGACGAAGCAGATGCCGCCTTTTATGGTACCGCCCTTATTGGCATCGTAGAAGGTGAGCCCGCTTGAGCTGATGCGCTCTGTGGCCGAAGGGTTCACTTTTACCACGATATTCCTGATTTCAAGCACCAGATCAACCAGGTCCGGACGTTGAAATCTGAGCGCTCTTTCAACCTCAGCGAGTGAATGGAAGCGGGATTGAGTCATGATAATACGATATGCGGTATGTCAACCTAACGAGACTGTCGAAAAACCGATTTTTGGGAGAGCCTTCCCCGTTCAAGGTC
>CAZCPP010000516.1:0-2805 GCA_964500655.1 uncultured Anaerolineaceae bacterium
CCTAACGTATCATATGTTATAGCCTTGCGAAGGTTTGAAACCTTCGCAAGGCTTTTTTATTTATGCCCCTCCAAACAGGTCACACCCTCATGCCCAACTATGGCATCGTGGGAGGTGCCGGCAGGCAGATCCAGCCGGTCGCCAGGGAACAATGTCGTGTTGCGTTCTAACTCTGGTAGACCAAAAGTTATCGAGCCACTAACTACATAGATAACCTTGTCATAGCTGTGGGTGTGCGCGGAATACAGATCATGCGGGCCGTTCGACCAGACGTATGGTGACATTCCTTCATCCACCATGACGCGCCAGAGTTCGTCACGGGAGGGTGGATCCTCGTCGGGCCAGGAAGTGATTTTCAATTCCATTTTATTGTCGTAGTCCAAGATATACCCTTTCGGGCACGAAGTATCGTGAACCTACGATTTTTATAATTCGCAATATCTTTCTACACGCTTGCCGATGATAGCAAGGCTATCGTCCCAAAATTTGCGCGTGCGGATGTTGATGCCGAAACGATCAGCCAGGTCAGCAGCCATGGCCTCACCCGTAGAGGCCAACAGGGATTTGTAATCATCAACAAAATCCCCACCACGCTGTTGATAGATGGCATACAGACCGGTACCAAACAGCAATCCGAAGGCGTAAGGGAAGTTGTAAAAAGAAATCTCGGTTGAATAGTAATGCGGTTTCCAGGTCCACATGTATTTTTGCAGATAGCGTTCATCCAGGCTGTCTCCGAAGGTGGTTTTCTGGGCACGTTCCATAATTTCGCAGAAGTCATCAGCAGAGAGCTCGGCTTCCATACGGCGCTCGAAGATTTCGCTTTCAAACAGGAAACGGGAGTAAATATCCACAATAACCTGAGATGCGCTGTTCAAGTAGGCCTCCAAGATGGCCAGTTCTTCTTGCGAATCCTTGACTTGCCCCAATACAGCTTCCGTGACGATTGTTTCGCAGAAGGTGGAGGCGGTTTCGGCCAAGGTCATGGGGGTGAGTTGCTGCAAAACGGTCTTGTTGAATTGGAAGGCGCATTCATTATGGAAGGCGTGCCCCAACTCGTGCGCAATGGTAGAAAGTTGATCCTGTGAGCCGTCAAAGTTGACCAAAATGCGACTTTCCTTCACCTCCTGGACTTCCATGCAGAATCCACCGCCGCGTTTACCGTCGCGCATTTCGGCATCCAGCCAGTTGTTTTCAAAGGCGCGTTCGGAGAAGGTTCGCAATTCAGGGGAAAACTTTTCAAATTGGTCCAGGATGAAATCGCGCGCTTCTTCAAAGGCGTAACTGCGCCCTGCTTTGCCGACCGGGGCGTAGATATCCCACCAGGCCAATTTATCCTTGCCAAGCAGCTTAGCCTTGTGTTTGAAATATTTTCCGAACAATGGGAAGGAGGCTTTCATCGCTTCCAGCATGGCATCCAGTGTAGGACGGTCGATGCGAGCCTGTTCGATGGCCGATTCAAGCGCATCTTTTCTGCCCCGACGCTTGTTCAGCGTAACTGTTTCACCTTTCACACCATTGAGACAGGCCGCTAACGTCTCGCGGACGGAATCCCAGGCTGCGTTTTCGGCCTCGTAGGCGCGGTGACGGGTATCCTTGTCAGGATGTGATCGAAGGTTGATCAGTGCGGGCATAGGGAGTTTCTGGGATTCGCCATCCAACTCAAAGTCGACGGATAGCTGCGAGGTGACTACTCCCTGCAGTTTTTCCCAGGCGTTGCCACCGCTCAGGTTAAGTTCGGCAGCGAGCGATTCCTCGCTCTCGCTCATCAGGAATTTGCTTTTTTCGGCAGCTTCCTTGAGCATGAAAGCATGCGCCTTGGCAGAGGGGCTGTGTTTCAGTGACTTATCCAAATTGGCTGTAACTTTCCCCAGCCATGTTTTCAACTGTACATCTAAATTTACTAATGGCAGGCTGTCTTGCTCGTACTCAGACTGCGCACGCATGGCGACTTTATCGCGCGAGTCAGTGCTGACGAATGAGTAGATGAAGGGTTCAATGGTAGCAGACAGGTCGAGGGCAGCGTTAAATCGATCGACGACCTCACCAATGATGGGACCAAGCTGGTCTGGCGGGGTGTTTTCACCGGTCTTGCTGACCACTTCAAGGAAGTAATCCTCCAGATCAGTGACCTGTGTTTTGAAGCTCTTAACAGCGGTTTTGAATTCTTTGGATTCGAGCGAGGGGTAGACGTTGGTCAAGTCCCAACGAGGTGCGGGGGTAGACATAATAGTATCTCCTGGGTATGGATTGCCCGCCAAGTATACCAAGACTAAATCATGACTTTTGACACATGATGTTTGGATTAAATATTTGTATAGTTTAGTTAGTACACTGTGAGGGAAGACAAAGCACAACTGGGAGGAGGAGCATCCATGGAAGATACTTGGCTTCGAATGAAGGGCCGCATAGGCAGTCTAAAGATATTTGCGCTGTTCGGTATCATTGCGGCCTTCTTTGGGATTGGCTGGTCTGCAACCGAGTTTTCAACAGCGCAATCAAACCCCTCTGAACCGCAAGCTGTATCCTTGGCTCAGATCGTGAATGGGGAGGTCGGCCGTCCACATTACGTGACTGTTGAGGGTTATGCCGCACACGAGATTGGATACAAGGAGACATACTACGGCATCAAGACGGCTGAATGCTACTACATATTCGATGAAGATGAGGGCTACGCCGTGTTGATCAAAGCCGATCGGATGAACCTGAAAAAGCGAGTAAATGGCCCTATCGCTCTAACCGGACTTATAGAACTCATTGAAACTTATGAGTGAAGGATGTGTCGCAAGTTGATCATAGCAAAAG
>CAZCPP010000517.1:0-2799 GCA_964500655.1 uncultured Anaerolineaceae bacterium
TTCTTGGCTCAATGAGACTGCCAAAAGGGCACGGATGGAATATTTACAGGGTACACCTGTTTTCTGTCGGGTGAGGTTTTTGCACGATACGGGAGGATGGACAGTTGTTGACGAAGGATCAAGATTTCGATGTCTTTTTCCTGGTCGGATAATCGTCTGATATTGATAAAGGCGAAAATGGTCACAAAAATGTGCTTGAGAATGAACCAACCCATCTGGTTTTATGCTCCAATTGTGAAAGATGACCTCATTTTACCAATGATTAAAACAGGGCTGGAGTTAGCATTTTTACGAGTAAAATATTTGGGATGAGGTTTTTGCACCATACGAGCCGTAAATCCAGCGCTGAGAACCGCTGCGCCACCTTGTTATTCCCCACCGCTATGCCGATAGCACGCTTGCTACCTGCCAGCACGCAGAGGTTTTAAAGGGTACGGTGTTTTTGGGTGAGCCCTCGTTTCTAAGCGAATTCAAACGCAAGATCAGCGACTCAAGCTATACCGTCAAATCCTACCAGGCAACGTGGCGCAAGCTGGCAAAATATATTTCGTCATTGGTATACAATGACGATTGAATGAAGATTTTCCAACCTACTTCTTCTTTCTTTTATGTCTATGCCGGGCTTTCTTTTTCGGCTTTTCTACCGAGGGTTGGGTTTGTTCTTTCAACCAGGCAACTGCCCCTTGTGTTTTGCGCCAGAAATTCAGATGTCCGGATGTATAGCTGATAGCTTCGCTCTCTCTTCCAGGGGAAATCATTTCTGGCAGTCGGTTCGGAAGCCGCGTTAGCCCCGTCAGGTAGTCTGGCACATGGGGGTTTTGCTCCCTGGCTTCTGCCAAGGTTTCACGCGCAGCAAGCGAGTCTCCCTCTATTTGGAATATTCTCAGGACCTGAGTGTAGATCCATTCCGAAGACCACTCGTCTTTATATTCATCTAATAAGTCATCCACTTCGTCTTTGCGATTAAGTTGCAACAGCAAAATCAGGAGGGAGTACCGGATCCCTTGATTGTCACCAGGGTTCAAACACAGCATTTCCCGGTAATGGGTCAGGGCTTCATCCTTTTTTTTCAAATCCCAGAGAATGTTCGCCAGACCTGCTCTCGCACGCATATAGGGGCGAGTTTCAAGGATACCCCAAAAGTAGCCCTCGTTCTCAGCAAAAAATGCTTTCCCCAAAGCTTGTTCTCCAGCTTTCACGCCTTTTTGATAAAAATCTAGTGCCCGGCCCAGTGTGTCCGCTTCTTCTTCTGCCAGCAGCACATAGGCATCTGCACAGTTCGGGGAGACGGCAATTGCTTGATGCGCTAGGTTGATGCGTTTGGCCGGGTTCTGTTCATCCCAGGCCTCATACATGAGCTTCTGGGCCTGGTTCTCCTGATGATCGTCAAATCCACCCCCAAGTGTGGACATAGATCCTTCCATTGCGCGGCGGTCAAAGTTCATTGGCATAGCGAAATTGTCATCTTCCTTGAGTTCAGCCCAATCCAGCATATCAACAGGCCGGGCCTCAGCGGAGAGTTCTCCGGCTGGGTATTCGATCATCAACTGTTTCATACCAGCGTGGGTTGAGATTTCGAGCTCAACCCTGGCCGGATGATAGTCTCCTTGGTCGTCAACTTTGAGATGTTCTGACACAAATTGGATGATGGCGCGCATTGCGGCCTCATACCAGAGCAAATCTGTGCGATCGGGTCGTTTGACTTCATCACTATCTTGCGTGAAGACTGCGGGGATGGGATAGCCTTCCTTGTCAGCAACTTCCCATCCATACTCTTCGATGGCATCCAAATCATCGAATGGCATCAGGGTGATATCGCCAAAGAAGAGTGAATGTGCGCCATCCTTCGGCAGCCTTTCCAGAGGATGATCCACAAGCTCAAACTGCAAGAGGTAGTCATCCCATTGTTTGTAAAGCGCCAATCCATACTCGACACCCCCGTTACCCATCACAACCGCATAGCGGGGCTCGGTATCTGGCGCTATCTGGATGGCCAGCGCTTGCATATTGGACAATTGCACCCAGGGAGCCGCACGGTAATATTGGGCTGCAGCATCAAAAAGCGCTTCCACCAGCGCTGGCTCAACATCTTCCTGTGAAAGTAGCCCTGGTATCGCTGCTGGGCCGCCCATCATATGTGCTGCCATCTCCGATAAGATTTCATCCGCTATCTCTTCTGCTGGCTGGAATATTGCTGAGACACCGATTTCTTCAAGCGCCGAGGCCATGGCATCCATCAGGACTTTGTCTTCAAAGTGGATTTGTTGGGGGCGGTGCGGGTTCTGATGGGCTCCTGATGGCTGCTTTCTCATCGCCTCGAAGAGCATTTCAACAACCTGATCGGCTGTTGGCAAGGAGGACGGAAAGGTTTCGAATCCCTGGATGATGCCTTGATCGAGGTTTACAACTAAGGCGCCGAATGGGCGAAACGGATCCTCGTCCGGGGGTGTGATCCAGATGGGCAATTCACGGATAGTCAGATACCAGATTTCCTGGCGCTGAGGTAATTTCAAGGGTGATTTTGGGGCACGATCCATAGGGCTTTTCCTGTATTGGTTGGGAACATTGGTTAACCAGAAACTGGCTGATCTCACACTAGGGGAACGCTCCGGGTCGATCCGGGTACATCAAGGTAAGGGGAAATTCGGTTCAATTTGCTGGGGTTATGCTCAAGGTACGCCCGTACCGTTTTGTGAGATGACCCTATTCTACCAACAGATGATGACCGGACGAATACAACCGTTTTGGCTCTCTAGGAATTAGCGTGGTAGCCCCCAGATATGGGGGTGTAAAATGAAG
>CAZCPP010000518.1:0-2789 GCA_964500655.1 uncultured Anaerolineaceae bacterium
CCTTGACCTGATTTTATCCGCTTATCCTTTACTCAACTGCGTAACATGAGTTATTTAATTTTTTCTCTATTTTTTTTAAACCAATCGATTGTTCGGCGCATACCTTCTTCGAATGGAACCTGTGCTTCCCAGCCGAAATAATCCTTGGCACGCGTGACATCCAATCCGCGTCGGGGCTGGCCATTTGGTTTATTTGTTTGCCAATTCAGCTCACCTTCAAACCCCGTCTGACGTTGTATCAACTCAGCCAAATCTTTGATTGAAATTTCATAACCAGATCCAAGATTGACAGGTTCAGGACCATTGTATTTTTCAGCAGCTGTGACAATACCATTTGCTGCGTCTTCTGCATACAGGAATTCACGTGTGGGGGAACCATCGCCCCAAACAGCTAAATCCTTATCTCCACGATCTTGCGCTTCAATGGCCTTGCGAATCAATGCCGGAATAACATGGGATGTCTGTAAATTGAAATTATCGCGCGGACCATACAGATTTACTGGTAAGAGATAAATAGCGTTGAATCCATATTGTTCTCGATAGGCTTGTGCCTGTACCAACATCATCTTCTTGGCCAGGCCATAGGGAGCATTGGTCTCTTCGGGATAGCCGATCCACAGGTCATCCTCCTTGAATGGTACCGGTGTAAATTTTGGATATGCACACACCGTACCAATCGCCACGAACTTGCCCACACCGCGTTGCCAGGCTTGGTGCATGAGTTCTACACCCATCATCAGGTTGTCGTAAAAAAATTCTGCAGGGTGTTCACGATTAGCACCGATTCCACCCACATTTGCGGCGAGATGAATTACGATTATATTTTTTGCATCAAATCCATCATCAAGTGTATTGTCAAAAACTCTTCTTATAGAATCGCGATCAGTCAAGTCATAATCTTCAATGTGTGGAATAAAAATATCCGTTGCTCCGCGTCCCTTCAATTTTGCGATCACGAACGAGCCCAAGAATCCCGCTCCACCTGTGACAACTACGCGCTTCTCAGCCCAAAAACTGCCGCTCATTTTGTGCTCCTATTGCACGATAAACTGTGCATTTCTATATTTTTCATCGGTTGGATTATGAATAATTCCTGTTTTCAAAGCGTGCAGCACCTCGCGTACGCCATCATCTACTGTCAGAGTTGTCTCAAAACTCAACTCGCGCCGGATTTTCTCAAATGAAACGGTTATGTCTCGCATATCACCGCCAAAAGTCAGGTCTTTATACTCTACAATAGTTTCTGGCATGCGTTTCAGCACTAGGCCTACAATTTCGTCCTTGGTGTAATTTCCTTCTGGTGAACCCAAATTGAACACCTGCCCGCGGATCTTATCTTCCGGCGCTTCCAGTCCCATGATGATGCCACGCACAGTATCTTGCACATGTACGAACGAGCGCGAGTATCCGCGCTGATAGATGATCAATTCACGTTTGGAAAAAGCTTCTAAAACAAATTGATTAACAATCAGGTCAAAGCGAGTGCGTGGAGAGATTCCATATAATGTGGCAAAGCGGAACGATACCGGTGCAGTTGACGCATCTTTTTGTCTTAATAAGTATTCTTCTGCCGCGATCTTTGTCTCTGCATACAGAGACTGGGGAGTAAGAGGCGATTCCTCATTAACGGGTTTGCCATTTGCTGATAGGCCATAATTGCTATATGTTGAGGCGAAAACACATCTTTCTACATCCAGGTCTACTGCTTGCCCGAAAACCTTTTTCGTACCCTCAACGTTATACCGCCACGCTACCTGCTCACCAACAGCTTGACAGGCTGGGAATCCAACAATCGCGGCTAAATGAATAATTGCATAAGGAACAGGCCATTCTCCACGCACATTATCCCGAACAGCACGAGATTCAGTCACATCGGTTTTAACAAAGTTAAAATTAGGGTGATGTAAAAATCCCAATAGAGACTCACCGCCGAAAAGTAAATCGTCAAGGACAGTGACACGATAATTGGCCCGGAGTAATTCAGAGGTCAGGAGCGAGCCGATATATCCTGCCCCGCCAGTGATCAGAATATGACGGGCATCAGCCATTCTTGATCTCCAAATGCAGAATAACTTTTAATCCTTTTACTTCCATAATTGGAACATTCCCATTTGACACAATCTCAATATTTTGCTCCAAGCAAGACAAACGGCAAATGTCGGCTACATCACCATCACCGATTATATGTATCTGACTGTAACCTGATTTTTTTATCTCGTCTAAATGTTTTTTTACATGTTGACGGGTTCGACGATACAAATCAAACGAACGCTCAATGTAATCCACTGTTAGCCGTGCACGTAAGGCAATGCCTTCTGTTGTAATGATATAGCGCAGTTTTTTGCGTTCTGCACGCTTGACCTTGACATAGCCTTTAGCCACCATACGTTTTATATGCCAGTTAACAGTGCCTACAGCCACACCTAGCTGGGTTGCAAGGGAGGCTTGTGTCACATCTGGATCATGCTCGATTTGCTCGAGCAAAGTCAATTCACGAACGTTTTCTTCAGGGATACCCATTTCAAAATTCAGTCGCTGAATTATAGCGCAGAATTATTAGCTGTCAAATTTATACCCCACGACTTTCTAACGAACAGCTATACGAGAAAGTACAAAACAATTTTTGAACAGGTTTTATACACAAAGCTCTGACGGATTTGTCCTTACAACAAGAAAATAAGTTTCATTTTCCTTTTGAGGGAAATGAGACAAGCTCTTTTTTCTAAAGCCAACATCGAGCAAAAATCATAATTTCTCACTAACAAGACGATCTAAATAATGACCATACG
>CAZCPP010000519.1:0-2786 GCA_964500655.1 uncultured Anaerolineaceae bacterium
AATTTCATTCGACATACAAAGCTATCGACTTCCAGTCGATAGTAGTTTACTTTTCGTGCGCGGGTACTAAATCTGTTATCGGAACACCTCTTTTGCGGATAGCAACCTGATAGATCCTAATATCAGGATTGGCCTGCGATTTAAGAACGACAAACTCGCCCCCAACATGGTCCAGCAGACGTCGGTCATATTCTATTAAACGGTAGCAGGCGTGAATGTCGCCTGTATCCGTTACCGGGCAGCGTGCCCGAACCTCCGCGAATACTATATCTGCCACCACTTCGCGAACGGGCACCATTTTTCGTCTGGGAAACATGCGTTGCCATTCCTTGCCAATAGCTTCTAATGATTTTTTCTTTTGCCCACGGTTCATCGGTATTGTTAGATTGGCTAGCAAGCGCATCATCAGGCGGGTTATTAAATTGAAATGGGCCTGCGGGTATAATAACTACCCATATTGAGCAGGAGTTGGAAGGTTTTGGCAGATAAAAGTATGTTTTTCATGCGGTTCTCCTGCAATCTATTCCATGACCCAAGTATAATCTCGTTCGACTTTTGCGATGCGGGTTTTGTATTCACGATACCAGGTCTCACGTCCCTGCTCCTGAGCAATGAGATGTTCGGCATTTTCCTTCCATATCCTTGATGGCTTCCAAATCATCCCAATACGAAACAGTAACACCCACGCTTTCGCGAGCAGATTCAAATCCCAGAAAACCCTCTTGTTGAGCAGCAAGTTTAACCATGTGCTCTGCCATTTTGCTGTAACCATTATCACCCGCTGTTCTATGGGAAGTAAAAGTCACGGCATAATATGGGGGCCTGGGGGTTTTTGCAATTTCAGGCATTTTTTTCATTGACAACCAACACAATCCGTCCTTTAACCTTTGCTTGCTCGATCAACTTATGCGCTTGCACGGCATCTTCCAGTTTCATTCGCCGCTCGATGGAGGGTTTGATCTTGCCTTCGATTAAGAAACCAAAGAGCGTGGACAAGTCTTCTTTAAACTGTTTGGGATTCTTCTTACGCAGTTCACCGATCCCATAGAAGGATGCTTTGCGGCCATTGGGAAAGAAATTCCACAGGGCAACGCTCATAAACTCGATAGGTACGCTGCCGCCTTTGCCCATTGCCTGATTATAGAAGCCGTAAGGAACCAGTGTACCGCCTTTCTTCAAAGATTTGAACGAGCGCTTGAAATTCTCACCACCGATTGCATCGAAAGCCGCATCCACCCCACCAATAGCCTGCATCCGGGCGAGAAAATCTTCGCTTCTGTAATCAATCGGTACACCGCCGAGGCTTTTGACCAATTCGTGTTTTACTTCGGACGCAGTGCCGTACATTTCCAGGTTAAGCAACATTCCCAATTGCAAAAGCGCAGTTCCAACCGCTCCACCTGCACCATGGACGAGAATCTTCTGTCCAGGATCTATTTTTGCGACACGGTGTAACATTTGATAAGCAGAGACATACGACAGCACTATGCTGACCGCTTCGGCTGGATCCAAGCCTGCAGGGACAGAAGTAAGCTTGTCTGCCGGGCGGAGCATGTATTCGCTGTAAGCTCCGAATACGGTCAGGTCGGCAACCAATTGCCCGACTTCGAAACCTGTCACAGTTGTACCAAGTTTGTCCACTACGCCGACCATGTCATATCCGGGTGAGAGCGGTGGTGTTTCTTTAAATCCAAAGTAAATACCTTTTCGTACCAACGTATCTGTGAAAGTCGCGCTGGCAGCTAGCACCTTGACGCGCACTTCGCCTGCGCCGGGCTCGGGCAGGGTGGGTCCTTCGACAACTTCCAAAACTTCGGGGCCGCCAAATTCATTTAGAATTACTCTTTTATAGCTCATTTTTTTCTCCTATGAAATTCTAATTAACAAAATACTTTAGTTAATTGTCGGATGTTGATTTGTAATCTTGTGAACACTGCCATGAAAAGAATAGGCGTTGCAATTAACAAGATTCCTGTAACAGAACGATTTGACTTGACACGGTTTACTCCTCCAGAATGTGAATAAGCAGGGTAGCAATCTCTCGGCGAAATACCTCACCGGGATCTGTGATGTATGCTGGAAAATGTTGGCTGATCTCCATTGAAACCAGTCCATGCACCTGAGTTCCGATGATCAAGGCCATATATAAGACTTCGATATCTATTTCCTCTATGGACTGGCTCCAAGCTTCAAGCATAGACTTTAGCTCAGGCGTCAACGGTGCTGACCGTTCTACCCGCAGCCTGCCAGCTATATAAGTAGCCTGAAGCGTCTCTAGTAAAGGTACAAACGACAAGGACGCAGCAGGGCCGGTGGTGATATCACTAGGTGCCTTGTAGCCGGGGATTGGCGTCCCAAAGATGAGTTGATAGCGCTGGGGGTGGGCAACGGCCCAATCACGATAAGCAAGCCCGAGTGTAGATAGACGCGTGTTGAGATGGTCCTGCGGTATGTCTAGAATAGATGCCTTTTGAGATTCACCCAACGATGTAAACGCATCTACTATCATGGCTGTCACCAGGTTATCTCGGCGTGGGAAGTAGTTGTAGATGGCTGGTGCAGTGATATTAAGCGCGCGGGCGATGGCGCGTAGTGATAAAGCAGCCGCGCCTTTCTCGGCGATCTGTTGCCAGGCGGTTTCTTTGATAGCAGTTTCTAGGTTAGGGTGTTGTTCGGCAAGTTTTGGTCGAGGGGACATTATTTCTCCAAAATTAAATATACGCCGTAAATATACACTGTATATTTAATTTTGTCAAGCGCTTCTCCCCTATCTCCCCTATTTGTTA
>CAZCPP010000520.1:0-2777 GCA_964500655.1 uncultured Anaerolineaceae bacterium
TGTACTCCGGCGGGATCCGTTTTGTAGCCGGTGGCGGCCCCACTGCTTCCAAATATAACAGCGCACAAGATTTTCATCTATTGGCAAACCAAACAACATATTCTCGAACAGGCCAAAAGTTTGGATCTTCTTGGTCGAGTACTTCAACGTCGCAAAGAGGAACATATCCAACTCTTCGCCCTTCTCTTACTTTCAATATTATGCCGTACAAATCATCCTCTTGATCAATACCAATAACTTTCATTTCATGACCAAGTCTAAACGGCTGATGGTCTGCAATATCTGTGAAATATGCATCATCGTCATCTTCCATCCTTCTCACAAGGAATGGGAAAATGAGCTTCTCATTTAGCCAAGATTCCCATGATCGCTGCTGCCATTCTTTATATTTCCTGTCGAAGGCTTCTTCATTCTCCGGTAAATTGCCCTTCTCACTTTCAGATAAATCCCAAGACTTATCGTATTGTTCCATATTGACTGGATTCTTTGCTGATTATCTATGCCGAACGCCAAGCTGAAGGGCCGCCTTGTGCTATCAGGCGAATGGCGTCTCGATTAAGATCGTCAGCGAGCTCTTCGGGGCGAATGACGATGTAATCGTTCCCCAACGCATGGTATTTTGAGTATTTCATTTTGCTTCTACGGCGCAAATCAGCCGGGCCGCGTTCAAGCTGTTGTTATGTGGTGTTTTCATTCTGAAGAAACGGGCGAATCTCTCCGATAAGCTGATCAGGTTTCTCTTCGATCACCAAGTGCCCAGCATTTGGAATCACACGGAATATAGAACCCGGGATCATATCGTGCAAAGCCGCACCTCGTTCCGAGGGTATCCAGGTATCCTCGCGTCCCCACAGGATCAAAACCGGGCTTGATATCTGCCCCGGTATTCCATATAAGCTGCTGTTTTTTGTGCGGCCTCTCTGCCATAAATCAACTCTACGACATATAGGCTCATGTCTATCCCTGCGCTAATGCCTCCGGATGTGATGACTTTGCCGTTGTCTACGAAACGCTCATCTCTGACAATTTCGGTGTTGGGAGCAATCTCGGTAAGGATTTCAAAGGCTCCATGATGTGTTGTGGCCTTCAACCCTTCGAGTAGTCCGGCTTTGGCAAGAAGAAGGGCGCCTGTGCAAACTGAAAGCACTTTTTCCGCATTGCTTGCTGACTCCTTAATCCACAGATTTCGCAGATTACACGGATTACTATCAATTGATGGGCAATGCGAAATCTGTAGGGTTTAATTCCCCGCTGCTTGTCGGAGCGAAGCGTAGATTCCGCAAAACGGGGCGGCGGGGTAGTTCATGATTCATATTCCTGCTTTCTACCCGCAGGAAGGGCCATACCAATCGGCAATCATGGTATAAGGAAACACTTGGGGCCTTTTGAATTGTTGCCGAACCTTTTCAATCTTTTCTCCAACGATTTGAATATCGTTTATGTTTGAAGGATTCATCCCCGCTTTCCAGGCCCATTTAAACGTGTCAATTTCAATTGGCTCAAAACCCATAATGTTGGCCGCGACCATATCGGCCGCCAGCGCATTTTGGCTGGCTATAATCAGGTTCATATCCACCAGGCTTCCGCCCTGGCTAATGGAAGGACCCTGTCCTTGCATGGCAGTGGTTGCATCAATAACACTCAATTCAAGTTTATTTGCTTTTACCATATCCACCGTTACCGCAGATGTCCCGGTCGGCTCCAGTTTGATACCTTCTTGATGTACCAGTGACCTCACGGTGCCATATATCATTCCAGGATATCCACCTATCCCAATGTTTTTTAGCGCCAATGTGACAGTCGCCAGGCCATGGGTCTTCATCATCGGTACCGAGCAAACGAGGTCAACATCAGACATTGCCTTATGAACATATATTTCTTTAAAGACAAAGTTATCAGATACCTTCATTTTTACCATATTTCCTACATGAAGATTTACCAGTGGAATCCCGGTTCGTTTTGATAAATCATCGTATCCCGTTCCTTTGAAGATATCATCCTGTATGCCCTGAAGGATTTCGGCGTTTTTTGTCCTGCATACATACCCTTGTAGCGAAGTATTAATGTTTCTAACAGAGGCTGCTCCAGCTTCTCCAATATACACTTCTTTCCCGGAATTCTTCATCAACTTAGCCAGTGCCTCAATCACTCTGGGATTGGTTGTGTCATTGGGGTAAGCGTTGACCAAATTTGGTTTCAACAGAATGCGTTTTTTGTCTTTAGCAACTTCGTTTATTCCTCCAATAAGTTCAATGGCTTTGGTAGTCGCGTATTCGATTCCTTTTGACTCACTCCATTTGCTGTTTACACTTACAACACTGACGACAGGTATTTGGTTTGAAAAAAGAAAAGGGTTAGGTTCATAATCCATCGGAAAAATCTCAAATTCTTGAATTTTCCCTTCATTTGCCTGTAGGCTGCGAGCACATCCAAGTATTGCGGGTAGGCAAACGAATTCCGCACCTTTAATAAGGAATCTCCTTCTTGAAATATTCATCGAGCCTCCTTTTGCTGAATTATTTCATAGGCTTTAAGAAACTTTCTAACGAAAAGCTCTTCTTGTGCGTCCATAACTAAATAAATAGTCTATGGTCAAAAGATAGTTACTTATTTATGGACCGGATATCCCTACTTCTTGTAGGCTGGCCTGAGGCCTTTCAACATAGGGTAGTGGTTAGTGTTGAGGGTTTTCAGCTCCGCATTCTCTGCTTCAGCGGTAGCAGCCAAGATGGCGTCTGCAAGTCCGACGCCGTGTGACTTGCCGTAATCGCGCTTGT
>CAZCPP010000521.1:0-2772 GCA_964500655.1 uncultured Anaerolineaceae bacterium
GATGTAGGGGTGAGTGGGGTGCGGAGCACCCCACTCACCCCTACATCTGGGGGATTACCCCGGCAATTCCTAGAGAACCAAAATAGTTGATCTGACCGAATCAAAAAAATGAGGAAAATACCAAAATACGAAAAGGAGGACTCCTCGATGAAACGAACCAGGTTGTTCATATGTTTTCTGTTCGTAATGGCAATATTATTCGCCGCAGCATGTGGTGGCGTTCCCGCCGGTGGAGAAGCGGAAGAGCAAGTCGCAGAAGAGCCGGTTGTTGAAGAACCGGCTGCGGAAGAACCGGTAGCGGACGAGCCAGCTGCAGAAGAGCCAATCAAAATTGGGCAAATGTGCCAGTTAAGCGGCGGCGCATCCTTTTTAGGGCCTTCGGAAGAGGCAGCTGTTCTCATTGCAGTTGCGGAGATCAATGCCCAAGGAGGTCTTTTGGGTAGACAGGTAGAAGCGATCATCTGTGATACTGCAACTGATGCGGAAACCGCCAATGAATGTGCCAAACGTTTGATCAATGAAGAGCATGTTTCCGCCCTGTTTGCTTCGACGACTAGTGCCAGCCGCGAAGCAGTTATTCCTGTCGTTGAACAGAATGGTGAAACGCTGTATTTCTATGACGCGATCTATGAAGGCCATAGTTGTTCACCCAATATGTGGGTCTTTGGCACCATGCCAGAAAACCAGATTTTCCCCGTAGTGCCTTATGTGCAAGATGAATATGGGGGCAATAAGTGGTATTTTGTAGGTGATGATTACAATTGGCCGCAAGATACTGCCAAGATCTCGAAAATCTCCTTCGAAGAAAATGGCTCTGAACTGGTTGGCGAGAAATACGTTCCTATTGGAACAACGGATTTCACATCGATCCTTCAAGATATTTCTGAAGTGAAACCGGACTTTGTATTGCTTGTTACTCTCCCATCAGACGCGGTTGCCTTTATGACGCAATTCCACAGTCTTGGACTTGACAAGGATATTCGCGTTATTACTACACTTGTTGAGGAAAGCGCCATCGCGGCCATGGGTGAAGCATCTGAAGGATTGTTGATCCCTGTTGGGTATCATGCCACCCTAGAAACCGAAGCAAATATCAAATTCCTTGAGAATTATTTCAAGGTTCTGGGAGATGATGCGCCGGTGCAGAACTTTATCAGCATGCACGCCTATGACGCTGTTCGCACGTGGGCGCTGGCAGTCGAAAAGGCTGGCACCTTGGATCATGAGAAAGTCGCTGAAGCACTGCCGACGGTTACCTGGAATGGTCCGGCAGGAGAATTAAAACTTGATGCAAAGACACATCACGCTTTTCTCCCTATCCATCTGGCTGAAGTGAACGCTGATGGTGTGGCTGTTGTTATCCACACCTTTGGGGTGGTTGATCCCGGGCAGCAATGTGATTTTGGGGATTAGCCAAGCATCAAAGATTTAATTCGTGGATGGCAACTCAAGTACTTCTTCCTCCTGTTTTGAGAACGCCACACGAGAGAGGGTACGTTTGGGTTCAACCCAAACGTACCCCACCCACTCCTAATTGTATCTAACATAGCGAGGTTTGCAAGGTGATCTTAGGAATATTCAATGCACTTTCGGCGATATCTATTCTTTTCGTCACCACAATAGGCCTAGCGCTTATTTTTGGTGTTATGGGAGTTGTCAACCTTGCCCATGGTGAGTTCTTGGTAATCGGGGCTTATGCTGGAGTATTGGCAACTAGTTGGGGTTTTTCACCATGGGTATCTTTACTTCTGGCTCCACTGATGCTTGCATTATTAGCACTACTGATTGAACCTGTACTCATACGTTATCTTTATGGAAAAACCATGGAGTCGATCTTGGCGACCTGGGGATTAGGCATCGTGTTGCGCCAATTGATAGAAATTATTTTTGGAAAAGCACATCATCAGGTGCCATATCCAACCACAGCGGGCATAGCCTTTCAAAATGTGCAGTTTTCATATTATCGGATCATCATTATGGCAATGGCTGTTTTTCTGGTAGTCTTAATAATTTGGGTTCAGCGCAAAACCAGCTTAGGTGTGGTTGCCAGAGCGGTGATAGATAATCCCTCTTTGGCATCTTCATTAGGAATTAATGTCAACAAGGTATATCGCGTGACATTTGCGCTGGGGGCTGCAATCACTGGTTTAGGAGGGGCATTGGTTGCCCCACTTGTAAGCGCCTATCCGTCCATGGGCCTCAGTTTTGTTGCCGACTCATTTCTTGCTATTCTCGCAGGGGGAACAGGTTCACTTATCGGGCTTGTCGGGAGTTCATTTTTGCTTGGTACGGCTGATTCGGTGATATCTTATCTGGCCGATCCGGTTTGGGGAGGCATTGTATTCATTCTGCTTGCCGTAACTGTAATGACCCTTAGAAAAGCAGAAGCATAAACAAATTTCGGGCAACAAGAAAGAAATCAACACATGAAATTCAATAGACTCTCACAAAAGCATCTTATCTTCGGCCTCGGAATCGTAGGAGCCCTGGCTCCGTTTTTCCTATCAGATTATGCTGTCAATGATGTGCTTATCAAAGCCATGATATTTGGCTTGCTGGCTGTCTCATTGGATCTGGCCTGGGGGTACGGCGGCATTCTGAGCCTTGGTCATGCGGCATTTTTCGGATTTGGTGCCTATCTAATGGGAATCACGCTTGTACATTGGTCATCTCCTATCGCACCTGTAGCGGCTGTATTTTTTGGAATTGTTGGGCCCACCCTGTTCGCTATGGTAATTGGGTTATTGTTGTTCTATACAAAGACAAGCGAGT
>CAZCPP010000522.1:0-2765 GCA_964500655.1 uncultured Anaerolineaceae bacterium
GCCTCTTTAAATAATAAACCTTCAACAACTCTATTCAAATTTGGCGCAACTCTCATTGTGGTTCCTATATACGGACTTATGAATGCAGAAATAGGAACTTCAAGAATATTGGAATTTCCTCTCATGAAAGGAGACTTGTAACTCATCTAATATGGCGCTCTTGGTGCGAATAACCAATTCAGTTTATTTATTGCCCCAAAACTCAATGGTCCATCGAATCTTTGGGATGCCACGGAACTGTCAGTCGTAAACCCAACTTTTTCCAACGCCTTGACAGTATATTTATTTATTCTAGCAGCTGGTGCTCTAAACGACTCTATTCTACCGGCAATTGCTTCGATCGCCCTCTTGGCCTTGAACAAATCTCTAACTTGTTCTTGGTAGTTGAGGACATCAAATGCCCTATCTACTTCGTGACTATAACCATGACAACCAATTTCATGGCCATAATCCATCACCAAATCAATTGACTCGGGAATCATTTCAGCAAATGTACCTGTAAAATAAAAGGTACTTTCTATATCGTATTTTGAATACAAATTAAGTAATTTTGGCAATCCATCCTTGAAAACTTGCCAAGCAGTACTATCATCCAACCGGTTCAAAACAAGAGAGGTTTCTTCAACATCATTTGTCATCAGAAAATACATTTAAAAAATGGTCAAACCCAAAATACAAAACAAACCTGTTATCAAGTATATTACAATTACAGACTGCTGTTCACTAAATTTCCAATAATGATTTGGTATCCACTTAAGAGTCAACCGGTTCGGAACTTCCAATGTGCCGTCATCCCTTACATAACCAAACTTCCTATGAGTACCTCCCTCTTCCAAGTATTCTTCTGGATGCCTTTTCATCATTATCAGCCACACTATCCAGAGCAAGAAATTGACTGTGTGGGGAATCAGGATAAAGAAACCAAACCACCAATATTCTTGAATTACAATAATACCGCCAATCACTGATCCAAACAACAATGAACCAATATTTCCTACAAAAACCTTGGCAGGATATTTATTGAACCACCATAACGCTGCCACCGCACCCAAGAAAGCTCCTCCTGGTATGACTGCATCAAGGATTCCATCCATCCAAGATTTGGCCAAAAGAGTAGAAATGATAATTATTGAAAGCCCAGTCTGCTGTCCATTATATCCTGAATGCATATTGACTAAATTTGAAACAACCATCACATAGACAGGGATTATTGTCACCCTGAATAAATCGCCCCAAGTGATATCTCCGAAAAATGTAGATGTCAAATCAAAATCACCCAATATAGGAATCCAGACTGTCTCGGGACTGATTACCGAAATAAATGGATATCCAAAAGCGACTGGGAGAACTAATTTCAATTTCTGGCCAATATTTAGGAGATCATCAACCAAGCCGTACAAAGCATAAATCGACACCACTAACAGAAATGCCAGATTCGTCTTCGATAGATCAGATACACTTTCTTCAAATGGAGTAACTGAATTCAATATCCTTACTATCAATGGTAATAGCGCTATCGAGATAAACGAGGTAAAAAGAATAATCATGCCTGCATTAGTTGGTATCATGGGCTTACCAGACTTATACATGTCCCTTGCCACATAACCGCTCTCCCTGAGCTTGCTGATACTGTGTGGCATCACATAAAACGTTCCGGCGAAAGCCATTATGAAGAGTATCCAGAAAACTATCATTTTAAATATTCATTACCAATCTGCTGTTTAAAGATTTCAAACCTGCTTCCACAATTTCAACTGCTTTTAATCCCTCCCCTCCGGTCACAAACGGCTTCCTTTTCTCCATGACCGCTTCAAGGAAATCCATTAATTCACTTTTTAGCGGCTCTTTTCTCTTCGGGGAAATCTTCTGTTCGCGCACTTCCATCGGAGGCTGATAAAGATTCGAATCGTTAATTTTTCCAAAATGAGATGATAATATTTCGATTTCCTGCGTCAAGTAATTGAGATTAATATAGCAAGTGCTGGTTGTGATATTCACCTCCCTCACTTTCATAGGGGTGAGCCAATTAGTTTCACAAAGACCTATTGTCCCATCTTCAAATCCTATCACCAGATTAACATGGTCCTCATGCCGTTCGTTCTTTGACTTGCCTCCCGCGGCATATACAGTTCTGACATTTCCATTGGTAAGATAAGAGATAACATCCACATCATGGATTGTAAGGTCAAATAAAACACCTACATCATGAATTCTACTCGGATAATTGGAGAAACGCTTTGCAGAAAGTGTGAAAATTTTTCCCCATTCTCCATTCTCGATGCACTTTTTCGCATGCCCTACAATGGCATTATACCGCTCCACATGTCCCACCGCCAGCGTGACACCCTCTGCCTTGGCCGCTGTTATAATCGCCCCAGCGTCCGCCGCGTTCCCCGCCAATGGTTTCTCCACCAGCAGGTGTACACCTGCCGCGGCAACCGCTTCCGCCACCTCGCGGTGCAATGCGGTGGGCACGGCAATGGTGACAGCGTCGACCACCCCCAGCATCTCATAGTAGTCACCATACCAAGCGATGCCGAAACGCTCCGCCACCCTGCGTCCCTGCTGCTCGTTGGGATCGGCGACGGCAACAAGGTTCGATATCTCGCTGTAGACGCGGGCGTGGTTCTGACCCATGGATCCAACACCGATAACACCAGTGCGCATGTCTCGTATCATGTCAACATTGTATACTGTTCGTAAAAACATTGAAATATATGCTCCAAAGATTTTGAAAGTTTAATTATGGGCTCCCAACCAACACC
>CAZCPP010000523.1:0-2758 GCA_964500655.1 uncultured Anaerolineaceae bacterium
CCCCAGTCTTTCGTGAGGATCGGGAAGCCGTTGTCTCTTTTGTAGCAACAGGTGGATCTAGATGAAGTAAGGCATATTTTTCGATACTCCTATGCAGACGTCCACTTCTGATAGAAGAATTACCACTAGGAGTCGGGTAGCCTATCCGGCCCATGTGCTTGCTCCAGGTAGATCTCCTGCCACTGGGGAAAAGTTACCTACCAACTCTCTTCTTTTAGATCTCAATGACGCGACTGGTTTTGGGATCATCTATCCCGGAAAACTTGAGAAATCCTCTTCAATTGAAATCAATATTGGTTTGCCGAATGGTTTCAAGAAATCTTCTGAAAAGAACGCAACCTTACAGGCAGAAGTTATCTGGCATAATCCAGAGTTGAATCGGTATGGAGTTAGGCTATCGGATTCGGGATCCAAGGAAGATCTGAGAAAAGCTCTAGCTTCAGTCTGCAATACCTTCGTTTACAAGAAGACCGTCTATCTTTCAGAAACGAACGCTGAGGGCAACGTCTACTTCGCGAGGTTCTTTGATTGGCAAGGGGAAGTTCGGGAGGCTTACCTGAAGCAGGGGATCACACCGGAACAATATCAAGCTATGGTTGATAGCAAAGTGCTGATGGTTACAGCCAATGCCTCAATGGAATACTTAAAGATGCTCATGTTGTTTGACCCTGTTTTCATTCGGTTTACTACACGCAATATCCGCCGTGCCAGCCTTGAAATGCACTTCTCATTCTTTCATGGACTGACGGGAGAATTTGTCGGACGTGGTTACCAGCGCTTGACCTTCCAGACCAGTGTAGGACAGATTATTCCAATTCCAGAACCTATCCGAAAGATAGCACTTGCAGTGGAGGATTCATCACCAGCTCCCTTTAAAAAAGAGAAACTGCCTGTGTCGTGAATCATTTCACGTTCTCAGCATCTCTGTCCTGCGTCATTGCCTTCTTAGTTTGCCTCCTTGCCTTAATTCGCCAACCCCGTAACCGCCTTTACCAGTTCTTCTCACTTCATTGGTTCAGTATCGCCCTCTGGTCCTTCACCGTAGGTTGGCAGGCTAGCCTTCTTCGAGGATACTCGGATTTTTGGTGTGGTTGGTTTTTGCACTTGGGCTGTATCTGTATTCCGGTGTTTTTCCTCCAATAATCGGATGAATACACAGGCACTGGCAAGCAGAACAGAAAGATACTGATTGCTTTCTACGGGATGACCCTTTCTTATATCGTCTTGAACACTTTGACGGGGATATTCACGAGCGGTACTTCATTCCGAGACGCCTATGCTTACCCTACGCCTGCTTTTCTTTATCCCGTTTATTTCGCCACGTTTGTTGCGTCGGTAATTTACGGGGCGGTTCTTATGCTTCGATCAGGAAAGAGTATGGAGAGAAATCGGAAGAACGCACTCTGGATTTACCTTGTTGCCCACATCTTGGGGTATTCGGGAGGTATGAACTATTTCCTTATCATGTTTGACATGCGATTTTTCCCGCTGCACCCCTACGGCGGCTACTTCATTGCCCTGTATGCAGCCGTCTCTTTGGTGCTCCTACAGCAAGGCATCTTCCTCGAACCTACCGCCGAAAAGGCCCAAGCTTCGCAGCTAGCAAAAGAGTCGAGTTCGGCCTCCTAAAAGCTAATGCTCAATCACTACTTTCTTGCGCTTATCGTTACAGCGGTAACGCATTTCATCCTTGGCATTTTTGTCTACTCCAAAGGGCCGAAAAAGCTTACCAACGTTACCTATGCCCTCTATTCAATTGCTATAGCTTGGTGGAGTGGTATCGAAGCTTTCGCGATTACCGCTTCTGATCAAACGGCCGCTCTGTTTCTTTGGCGCCTCAACCACGTTGGAGTCATCTTCATTCCCATTTTCTTTGTTCACTTTATAACAAGTCTGCTTGAGGATGAAGAGCGGAAGGCGAGAAAATTCATCATCCAGCTCTCGTATCTGGCTGGCGTCGGCTTCCTGGTTCTTAATGCGACGAATCTTCTCATCTTTGAAGTTATTCCGAAATTTTCTTTCCGCTATTTCATCAACCCCGGGTTGATCTACAACGGGTTCTTTTCCTTATGGGTGGCATGGGCGGTTTATGGATTGGTGCTTTTATTCAAGGTTTACGGTCGATCAGTGGGAGTTCGTCGTAATCAACTAAAGTATTTTTGCTGGTCTATGCTTATCGCCTACTTGGGTGGTGCTCCCAACTTCATTCCAACTTTTGACATCGAAATCCCGATTCTGATGCCGTTTGGCACCTATGCGATTCCGGCGTACGCATTCGTCACCGCCTACGCGATCATTCAGTACAGACTCCTGGATATCAATGTCGCCCTCACCCGCATGGCGCTTTTAGCGGGCGTCTATGTGCCCCTCTTACTCCTTCCTGTCCTTGTCGGGAAATTGTTTCAGGAGAATCTCTTCTTTTTGCTTGGCCACAATTGGTGGCTTATACCGGTAGCCTTGGAAGCTTTGTTTGCCATTATTGGTTTGCTGGTATACAGGTTTGTTCGGCTAAAAGCCGAAGATCGGCTCCTAGCCGAGCAGCGCCGCTACCAGGCTATTCTGAGGCAAGCTTCTGAGGGGATGACTCTCATCAAGGATCTAGGTCGCCTTCTGAAACTTATTGTTCACCTTCTGATCCGTAAAGTAAGAATTCAACATGCTGCAGTTTACCTTTTGGAAAATAGGGAAAAACGTTTTATTCTGAAAACGTCTAGACAGTGGACCAAGGGGAAAGATGGGCAGGCTCCTTCTTTTGATC
>CAZCPP010000524.1:0-2751 GCA_964500655.1 uncultured Anaerolineaceae bacterium
GAAGTGCTTATGATGAACTCCAACTGCTCAAAGCCGCGTAACATCAGTTATTAAAGAGTAATGTAAATGTAGGGGAAGGAATCGTGTAAATATGTGACAAATGGAACTATCGAGTTCGTATGACTCATGCAATAATTACTTAGTTCAAACCTGAAAATTTGGAGGACTCATGGCAACATTTACTCGCGAAGATGCACTTGAATACCATCGTCTCAAGGGCAAACCTGGTAAGGTCGCGATCGTACCCACTAAACCGATGGATACTCAGCTCGATTTGAGCCTGGCATATTCGCCAGGTGTGGCCGAACCAGTGCTGGAGATTGAGAAAGACTTAGAACTGGCCTACGAATATACTTCAAAAGGCAACCTGGTGGCGGTGATCAGTAATGGCACGGCCATTTTGGGGTTGGGAGATCGAGGGGCATTGGCTTCCAAGCCGGTTATGGAAGGTAAAGGGGTGTTGTTTAAGAAATTTGCCGATATTGATGTGTTCGATATTGAGGTTGACAGCCACGATTCTGATGAGATCATCAGGGTTTGCGCGGCCATCGCTCCAACCTTTGGTGGAATTAACCTGGAAGATATCAAGGCCCCCGAGTGCTTCTATATTGAAGAAGAACTCAAGAAGATGCTTGATATTCCTGTTTTCCATGATGACCAGCATGGTACAGCCATCATTTCGTCAGCGGCGCTGGCGAACTCGCTGGAACTTGTGGGCAAGAAACATAAAGATATTCGCCTGGTGATTTCTGGGGCGGGGGCTTCGGCGATTTCTTGTGCTAATTTGGCTATTTCGTGGGGCGTGAAACGCGAAAACATCATGCTGACGGATAGCCGTGGTGTGGTTTATAAAGGCCGCACCGATGGCATGAACAAGTACAAAGAACAATTTGCTGTTGATACGGACGCGCGCGACCTGGCGGATGCCGTCCGTGGATCAGATGTATTCTATGGTCTGTCGATTGCCAACGTGCTGACCCCGGATATGGTCAAGAGCATGGCAGATAGCCCGATTATCTTTGCGATGGCCAATCCTGATCCGGAAATCAAACCCGAATTAGCAAAAGAAGCTCGCAAGGATGTAATTATTGCAACCGGCCGCTCAGATTATCCAAATCAGGTCAATAACGTACTTGGTTTCCCCTTCATTTTCCGTGGCGCCTTGGATGTGCGCGCCACAGCCATCAACGAAGAAATGAAGTTAGCTGCATCTCAGGCTTTGGCCGCGCTCGCCAAGGAAGATGTGCCAGATTCTGTTTTGCGGGCTTACGGTAAAGAAAGCCTGAAGTTTGGACGCGAATACATCATACCAACCCCGTTAGACTCCCGTGTATTACTCTGGGAAGCGCCCGCTGTGGCTGAAATGGCAATGAAGACTGGCGTAGCCCGCAAGAAGATTGATATCGACGAATACAAAGAGCAACTGGCTTATCGTTTGGGCAAGGGTGAACAGGTACGCTACTTCTTCCAGAATAAGGCCCGTTCATCTGGCGGCGCCAAACGTGTGGTCTTTGGCGAAGGTGAAGAACCAAAGGTTATCCGTGCTGCGCATCAGATTACAGAAGAGGGCCTTGCTACCCCAATCTTGTTGGGACGCCCGGACGTTATTCAAAAAACCATTGACGAGCTCGGTTTGCCTTGTTGTCCTGAGATGATCGATCCCGCTACCTTCGATAAAAAAGATAAGTACGCCCAAGCCTATCATGAGCTGCGTGATCGAAAAGGTGTTACCCCGGCAATAGCCAAGCGACGTATTAACCAAGTCAACATCCTTGGATCCATGATGGTCAAGATGGGTGATGCCGATGCCTTTATCTCAGGCCTGACGTATGAGTATCCGGATGTTATTCGCCCGGCGCTACGTATCCATCATACGCAGGAAGGCGCAACACGTGCGGCTGGTGTGTATATCATGATTGTGGATGATCGGGTATACCTTTTCACGGATGCCACTGTCAATATTGACCCATCCGCTGAAGACTTGGCAGAGATAGCCTGCCTGGCAGCCAACTTCGCCAAAACGATTGAGCTTGAGCCGAAAGTGGCCTTCCTGTCATTCTCGAATTTCGGTTCCACGCCCCATCCGCTTTCGGAAAAAGTTGCCAAAGCAGTGGATATCGTTCGCGAGCGTTGTCCAGACTTCGTCTACGATGGCGAAATGCAAGCCGATACGGCTGTGGTGCCCGAGATTGTAGACGAGCGCTATCCGTTCAGCGCTGTCAAAGATGCCAACGTGCTGGTTTTCCCCTCGCTTGAATCCGCCAACATTGCGTACAAGTTGCTGGCCCGGCTTGGAAATGCCAAAGCGATCGGCCCGATCCTGTTGGGTATGGGCGCTCCTGTGCATGTGATGCAGACCGGTGACGAAGTGGCCGATATCGTGCAGATTGCTTCTGTCGCAGTGATGGACGCGATGGATCGTAAGTAATCCATAGATTAGAAATTCTGAAATTTCGAATATGACTCATTCCGATGTAATCTTTCGGGATGAGTCATTGATTTTAGGTGTTGGGACGCTTACCCGCTGCCATTGGCAAATCACTGTTCGTTTAACTTGATCGTCCATCCCGCTTGACGGGACTGCATAACCGAAAGGCTCCTCCGTCAAAATCATTACTAGTTGAATTTGGCGTTTGTCGGGAGGGAGTGCTTTTTTAGGGGTTGTGGAACCGGCTATGCCGTTCCACAACCCCCAACTATTGCTTCTTGCATAAATCGCTAAACTTCCAAGTCATTTTTTTAGCGCAAAAA